>JAJDEC010000304.1 GCA_029259995.1 Phycisphaerae bacterium | reverse complement strand
ATGCGGCGGACGTTCCCGATCGGCGCGATCCGCCTTGGGGCCCGACAGCGGAGCCGCCCCCGCATCCGGTCCGCCACGGCGCTTTTGAGCCTTGGATCGTCGCTTGCCGTCCTGGCTCGCCTTTTTCCCTGATTGCTGTTTATTCAGCGCCTTACGCATCTGGCGGAATTCGGCCTTGTCGATCACGCCGTCGTCGTTCGCATCCCAACGCTCGAAACCACCGCCTTTGGGCCCCGGCAGTTCCGGTCCGTAGGAAACGGCATCGGCACGATTTGCCGCCAGCGCCAGCGCGGCGGCCCCGAACAATACTGTCAAAACGCGTTTCATCAGATTTCTCCTGGAATTGTGGGTCAAATGGCCCCATCGAAGGAAGTCGTTAGGATACCCGCGGAGCCGATAAGCCCAACGCACGGGCCGCATCGTTATTGCGGCCCATCTCACGCAATCCGAGGAATCGCAAGCGTGAGCCGCGAGGGGCGAAGTCGTTCCTATTGAACTGGGCCCGTTGTCATCGGGCGAGCCGATCGTGAGTCAAGTATGCCCGATGCCGCGGGATTGTCGGCATCGAAGGCAAAAATCATCAGGGAGTGAATCAATGAACCGAAAATCCATGCTCTGTCTGGGCCTGATCGCGGCGATGCCGTTTGCGTTGCCGTCGCGCGCCAGCGCCGAAACGGATCTGTCCAAGTTCAGCCTGTGTCGCGCCGCCCCGGCGGATGCCTTCATCACAGTGGCCGGCCGAGGCAATTCGGAACGCGAGTTTCTGAATCAGTACTGGAATGGCGTTACGGCGGCCTTCTGGGAAAGCGGCATCGTCACGGATGTCTGGGATCTCATCACGGAAACGGTTCCTGACGAGAATCTGGCGGAAATCGAAGAGATCAAGGAGCGTTTCTCGGAACTCTGCGACAAAGTCAACTGGGGCGAGCTGTTCGAAAAAGAGATGCTCTACTCCGCCCGCTTCGCGAGCATCGCGCCGTCCGCGCCGGCCATGTACGAGGGACTCGTCATCGGCCGACTCAAGAACGCCGAAGCCGCCTCCAGGAACTATGAAGCGCTGCATGCGATCCTCACGGAACTCTCAAAGCTTATTGAAGCGAAAGCCGGCAAGCCCGCATTGATCGTCACGACGGAAAGCCGAAAGGACGGCCTGACGCTCGCCAAGGCTTCTCTCCCCGAAATGCCGTTCATGGAATTCAACGTCGGCGTTCGCAAGGACACGATTTTCATCACGTTCGGCAGCCCACAGATTCTCGCCGACGCGTTGACCAACCTCTCGGACGACAAGGGCGCGAAGCGGATCATCGAAACGCCGCGATTCAGCACGGCCTTCGCAACACTGCCCGCCGCCGAAGACTCGCTCGTGTTCTTCGACGTCGAACGGATGATGAGCACTTTTCGCGGAATGACGGCGTTCTTCGAGAAAGCGATTGATCCGGCTCCCGCGGCGCAAGACGATGCACCGGCGAAAGAAGCTGTGATGTCCGAAGAAGCGATGGTGATGAAGATGATCGGGCAGGTGCTCGACGACGCATCGATCATTGATTATGTCGCAACTGTCGAATGGACGGACGGTCATCGCGTATTCAGCGACACGCGCACGATGTTGCGAGACGGCGCCACAAAGTCACCGCTCTACGGCGTCTTCGGCGGCGACGCGGAAATCGACGACTTCGCCAAATTCGTTCCGCGGGAATCGACGTCGTTCAGCGTCACGACGGGCTTCAAGATGGAAGCACTCTACGACTACATCGTGCAGTTCGTCGAAAATAACGCGCCAGACGGCAAAGACATGATGGCCGAATGGGCCAAGGTCCAGAAAGAGGAACTCAAGCTCGACATCAAGAAGGACATCCTCAGCCTGATCGAGGGAACGAACATCAGCGTTTCGATGGATCGCGACTCCGTCGATATGACGAAACTGACGGACGAGAAAAAGGCAAAACTTCAGGTTCAGCGGCTCGTCGACTTCGTCAAGGCCAACGTGCCGCAGGAGCAGGGCCTGAGTCTTGTCCCTGTCAAAGTCGGACCGGAAGCCGAGCTCTATCAAGTCTCCCATCCGATGCTCATGATGCAGGGCGCCTCGCCAGTCTTCGGGTGCGCCGAAGGCTACTTCATCATTGCATCTTCGCCCAACGCCGTGAAGAAGTGCCTTCAGACAGGACGCGGCAAGCACGCGAACATCAAGGAAAGCGGCCCCTGGATGGAACAGGCGCTCATGCCGAAAGGCGGCGTCAAAAGCATCTCATTCACGAATCAGTCCAAGCTGGCAGAAGAACTACAGGCTCAGATCAATATGTTTTCCATGATCCTGGGTTTTGCGCAACTCGGCGCCCCGAACATGCCGCCGCCGATGCAGAAGATGATGACGGCCGGAACGCGAATCCTTCCGAAGCTGCTGCCCGTTGTCGGCAAGATGAACTTCTTCCAGTCGAATGCGAGCTTCACGACTTTCGACGGCAGTGCCTGGACGACGCACATCGTCCAGAACTACAAGTCGCCGGCGGAAGTGAAGTCGCTGGAGAAATCCGATAGCGCGATGTAAACCTGCCGCATTTCGTCGCAGACTATCGACGAATGCATACTGATCATCTTCGTCGCCGTGTTCCTCGTGAACGGTCTGGACAGACCCACACGTGGAACGCGGCGACGTTGCTTTTACAGGACAATCCCGAATCAGATCAGCGCCGCGATCGTTGCGACAACGCCGCCCGCCAGGATGCCGCCACACCAGATGGCAATCTTCTTGACTCGCGACATGCCGTCGCCGTCTGAAGCAGCCGATGCGTCTTCCACGCGCTCCGGCGATTCACGCTTCCACCAGTTCGCAAGTGAGTCGCGAGCCAGTTCGAAGCGCTGACGCGCTTCGTCCGCCGCGATCTCCATTCTGCCGCGGAACGTCTGCCGATGCGTGCTGTCCTCGACAAGCGAGGTCCGCGCCGCACGGATCTGCTGAATCAGCACGGATTTCTTGACATTGAGCTTGAGATCGTACTCACGTGCTACGCGCTTCAACTCGGGCCATGTCATCGACTCGAGCGGGATCGAATCTCTCGGAACGACGTTGCTCTCGATCGCAGATTCGAATGCTTCGGCGCGCGGCTCGTCGGTATCCGGCAGGACCGGGTCCAGTATCGCCGCCATGATCGCCCTCCTTTAACTGGTTTGACTAATCGTACGATACGAACGCAACGGGCGCGCCGTCGTTTCGGACCTGCAAACATTCGGAAACAAGGGAAGGCGATTCGAGACGACGCGATCAAGAGAAAAGGCGCTTCACGGGTTTGCGGGGACTGTTGACGGCTCTAGGCGACGCGGCGGCTTCATTCCACCAGGTCCCGGTAGGGACGACATGAAAATAGCCCAGCCTCTTTCAGGGCTGGGATTGCGACGAGCGTTTTCCTGCGCATTGCCGTCCCATAAGGACGGCATGTGCCAATCGCGTGACACTCATTCCGTCCCTACGAGACGGAAATTGGGATTTGGAGCGTGCCCCAGCGATAAATCCAATAGTATCTACACAAGTTTTGAGTCGAGATCGGCTCATGGTCGATGAATGAGAGTATGTGCCACAGTTCGCCGAGGCGGAGCCACGGCTGCGGATGCGGTATCATCAGTTGATGATG
>JAJDEC010000303.1 GCA_029259995.1 Phycisphaerae bacterium | reverse complement strand
TAGGTTGTAGGTTCGAGTCCTACTCGGGGAGGTGACCCCTTTCCTAAGAAATCGAAGACACGGACGGTTAACTGCCGTGCTGGTTGGATTTCGCGCGTAACCTGACCCCAATTGAGGACTTACCGCTTCCGCCTGTAGTGTCCAAAAACTCAAACGACGTTGAATTCGTACCATGTGAATCGTCCTAGATCAAGCTTCAGATAGAATCGAGGCCATGAACGTTCTCCAAGCATGGCAGTTTCTGTTGGTGACGTTGGCCAGATGGATCAACCGACAACAGAACGACGTCATCGCCTACATTCAGGAAGAGAATCGAGTCCTCAAGAGCAAACTCAAGGGTAAACGGATCCGCTTCACCGACGACGAGCGACGGCGGTTGGCGGTCAAGGGGAAGGTTCTGGGACGGAGGGTCCTGGGGCAGTTCGCGTCGATCGTTACGCCCGACACAATACTGGCTTGGCATCGGAAGCTGATTGCCCAGAAGTGGGACTACAGCAGCAAACGCGGCCCCGGGCGGCCGCGCGTCGCGAAGATGATTGCAGAACTGACGATCCGCCTGGCGAACGAGAATCCAACCTGGGGACTCACGAAAATCATGGGGGCGCTCTACAACCTCGGCCATGAGGTCTCTCGGGGAACGATCTCCAATATTCTGAAGGCACATGGTATCGATCCGGCGCCCGAGCGCGGCAAACGAATGCCATGGTCCACCTTCCTCAAAGCACATTGGGAGTCGATGTCCGCGACTGACTTTTTCACGGTGGAGGTCTGGTCGCGCCATGGCCTGCTGCGGTATTACGTGCTTTTCTTCATCAAGTTGTCCAATCGGCGCGTGCACATCGCCGGCATCACGCGCAACCCACATGCGAATTGGATCAAACAGATCGCTCGTAACGTGACCGATCCGGACTCCGGATTTCTGCTGGGGACTCGATACTTGGTCATGGATCGTGACACGATCTTCACCGCCGAATACCGAGAATTCCTAGGGCGGGAAGGCATCAATGCTGTTCGACTTCCACCGCGTTCGCCGAATTTGAACGCATTCGCGGAGCGGTTTGTGCGCACGATCAAAGAGAGTTGTTTGAGCCGCATGATCTTCTTCGGAGAGCATTCGTTACGAACAGCGATCGACGAATTTGCGAAACACTACCATCAGGAACGAAATCACCAAGGCCTCAGTAATCGGCTAATCGATCCCGCCGAAGATGTCGGCCTCGACATCGGCCCAATCGCTTGCCGACAACGGCTCGGCGGAATCCTCCAGTATTACTATCGCCAGGCGGCGTAGCTTGACTCCGACCGACAGATACGCTGTCGCCGCAAGTTCGTGCTCGCCGTGCGCCCTGACCAATTCCACGCACTCGAAGATGCGTTACATCCTGAACGGCGACGACAATGTTCTGGTGCGCGATTGAGTTTTTGGACACTACGCGGTCCCTACCGCGAACGCGCCCAATCTTACGGCTCACCTCCACAATTGGGCGAGACGATGGGCGTATGGAGGCACTGACCATTCTCGCAGCTGTCAGTCGTGCAAGGGTCGCCGTCGTCGCACGAGATTGTCTGGACAATATCGTTGAAGGCGCAGACCAGATCGGCGGGTTCATCGACGAAGAACGGATTGTCGTCCGGATTCTGGCCAGGCGGCAGCGTGGCGATGGCGCGGCTCATGAAGTACTCGCCGCAGTCGTGGGCACATCCGCCGCCGCCGTCGAAGAACACGGCGATGATCGAGATGTCGTCTTCTGTTTCGGCAAGCCGCGCCTCCTGATCGGCCAAGCACCAGCCGCGCTTCGAAATGCCGCAGCCGCTGAAGCAATCCATGGCGGGATCGTATTCGCATGGATCATTCCACGTGGAACCCGTTGGCCTGTTGGCCTGTCCGTCCGAGATAAGGACGATGTAGTTTCGCAAATCAGGCTCCGGCGCCATTTGAATCTTGGCGCGGGCGACGGCAATCGCCGCGGCAATGTGGGTATTGCCGTTCGGATTGTCCATGTTGTCGATGGCGGCGAAAAGCCCCGTGGCGGGGCCGGGACCTTCGCCGGAATCACCGTAGTCGGTCGTCCACACGGAGGGCTCAACGATTTCGGCGTCGTCCGTGACTTGAGTCGAAAACCGGCCGATCACGACATAGGGCCGTGGATCGGCCTGTTGGAAAGCCTCGAGGAATGATCGTGCCGCTTCTTTTTCATGGTTGAGTTCGGCATCGTTAATGCTACCTGTGACATCGATCATGATCACGACATTGGCGGAGGAATCGCTGCATTGCGGGCAACAGCCGTTGCTTTCATGCGTAACTTCGCCGGTGTCGGAATGACAAGTGTCTGTCGTACAGTCTAGACCATCGTCGATCGGGTTGATGACGCTCAGATCGGGGCTGCAACAGTAGCCCGGAGGGCAATCGAGTTGCAGGCCATCGATCACGACAAAACTTTCGATCTCATTCTCGGCGTGATTGAATGCGAATTCGAGCCGAACGTCTCGATCGTTCGTGATTTCGCGCACGTCTATTCGAATCATCTGAAGCTGGTTGGGCGGCGCGGAATCGACGAAAGCGTAAGGCTCTGAAGCCAGCGACATCATGTGGGAATCCTGGTAGATCAGGGCGTCAGAAAAATCGGGCGGAAGGCCTGTGCCGACCATTCGTGTGCCCGTCGTCGTGTCGGTCAGGTAGACCGTGATGCTGTCCGGCGGCCAGGGGCCGGAGACCGGCGGCGGGGATGCGAGTCGGCACTGGAAAGTGAGCCAGTCGATCGAACCAGAGAGCGTAAAGTCCTGGTAGATGCGACTGAGTCCGCCGTTCGTCTCGCGGAGCATCGCGACATGGTTTCCGGAGAGGGCCTGCTGGACCGTGACTTCACCATCGGTCATCCAGCCCGTGAGACCGTCTTCGAAGTCAAAATTGACGGGCGGCCCGGCACGGAGGCCGGTCGCCGCGGCGAACAGAATCATTCCGGCCGCAACGCACGTGCGACGTGACACGTTCAACGTTGCACCGCAGTTTGATCGGATTGTCTCGGCGTTTCTACGCATCGCAATACTCCGTCAATTTTGGCCATTCGTTTGCCCGACGGCCTTTCCCTAGCGGGAACCGGGGGATTTCGTTCAAGCACAATGCCTCAGCTCAACGAGATTGAGCGGGACATTTTCATCGTCCAACAACTCCGCGGAGAAGATCTCGTATTCGCCGGCACGCACCGGCGATTGGTTTCGATCCAGTTCGGCTGCGCCCTGCAGATCGAGTGCGTCGCAGACGATTAGGTTCGTGTCGCGGATATGCCATCGATCGCCCGTCGGCGCCAGCGAATCGTGGTACCGGCCATTCAACGCGGCTTTGATCCGTTCGTCCTCGTCTCCCGTGAGTTCTGACATTGATGCGAGGGTAACGCGGCCTTCCAGCATATTCGATTTGCAGGCCGTCATCAGAGCTCCGGCAAACACAAGAACGTGATCCCGGCTGAGCGGCAGCAACTCGAACGCGCCCTCAATCGCGAGGGCGCGGCCAAAATGCGTGGATGGATCCAGGGCGCTGGCCGGATGGAATGCCTCGTGTGTCGGTTCGGGAACCCCCTTCCATGCCTTGCGCGCCATCGCCGGAAGGATGACATGCGGCGTCGGCTCATCGGACATCACGTGAATGAGTGAGGCGTCGCTCTCTGCGACGCCGGGGCGGGCCGGGGATTCTGACGGCTGCGTTTGCGTGTTGACGAAACGGAAGCTCGTGATCAGCTCTTCCCACATGGGCCGATCCGTTTCGAAATTGCCGGACATCTTGAATATCTCGATGTGAACGGCTCGACTTTCGATCGGAAACAGCAGCGTCCAGTTGTAGCCCGCCTCGTGCGTGTGATTGTGATGCGACAGAATGACGCGCTCGATCATGCCCGGCCGAAGCGACGATTCGCCGCATCGATGGACTTTGTCGCGAGAGGCCGTCGTTTGCATGAAGACGCGACGGAGGATCTTCTCCCGTACATGGTGCACTGGCGCGTCTTGAGCAAACACTTCGATGGTCAACATTTCCAAGGGCTTTCCGCGCGATTGAAATAAGTACATTCCAGCCTTCTGTCGAAGGTGCGCTGGGCATCGAAACAAGATACGCCGGTCGTCGTAGTCATACATTTGCGTCATCGCAACAGCCATTGTCCTTAAATGGGCACCGGCACGACGAGGAACACTGAACCGGGGACGTTCCGGAGCGCCAGGCGATAAAACGCGCCAAGCATTCCACCTTGTGTTCTGTTCTCGGCAGCCGGCACCATCATTCCCAGCGCCCCGAATCCGCCTTGCCATGTCGATGCGTATGGAAATTCGTCGAGCTGGTGCGGCGGAACCAGCGGCGCCGTCAGCCTGAGGAATCCCCATGCGGCATTGACGATCGCGCGGTTGGCTACAGTCGCCGGGCTCAGCGGACCGTTGTAATTCAATACGAACCAGACAGGCGACAGCGCTAACGCAAAGGAGTCGAATGCGAAGATCGTCGGTCCGAGGCTGCGAATGATCGGGAAGATCTTCACTTGACGCAGCAGTCTGGCAAGTTGCCTGCCGGTCGCTCTGGCCGCCTGGACGGCCGCGTCTCGCGCGGCGGCCATGAAGACACCGATCTGGCTCAGCACAGTCTCCAACAGTTCCTGCGCGGCCGGAAGAATATCCGGAAGGAGCACCACTATCGCGATTGCTAGGACCAGGATCGTCAGTCCAATTAGGACCTGAGTCGTGAGCAACGCGCTGATCGCGGCGAACGCCGAGTAGATCGCAACGGTGGCGACGCTTATCAAGCCAGCCAACCCGCCGCCACTAAGGGCCGCGGCGAACATGCCACTGGGGTCGACGAAGTTGGTCGGGCTGTTGTGAACGTAAGTGTATTTGTGCAGGGAGAGCGGATCCTCCTGCGATCCCGGATGTGTATCGCGCGTCAGGAACCTGCCATTATCCTGCGTATAGTATCGGGCTCGGAGATAGTAGCCGCCTGAACCCGGATCGTACCGTTCGCCGGTATACAAGTAGTTGTTGACAGTTGTACCCGTCGTCTGCAGTTTCACGCCAAACGCGTCGTAGGTGTAGCTATCCACGACCGCGCCTGTCTCGTCGGTAAGCTGACGCGTCGACATTTGTCCGTCGTATTGATAGTACCGAAGGACATCTCCCGGTCGCGTCATGCGAATCAGGTCATCGCCATACAGATAGGTCACGACGTCGGAATCCGTCGATTCCACGAGGACCTGGGCGTAGGCCCGGTTCTTGTCGGTCGTATAGTGCGTCGTTTCCGAACCGAGCACCACCCGGGTACGAATTCCATCGGCGTCATATGCGTAAGTCGCGGAGACCGCCGCATCGATCGATCGGTTCGCGGCGACGAGGCGGTTCTCCACATCGTAGGTGAACGTATCCTCATCGACGCCATCGTTGCGCGTCAGGTGGTTGCCATTGTCGTCGTATGTGTAAGCGAATTGTTCAACAATCGGATCGGGGGGCGCCATCGCGCCGGCAGCCGTCACATGCAGCAGTATTGCTTCGTTGTGCTGGGCGACGACGTTGTCCGCTCCGATCAGCATGACCGGCAGCGCGAACAGTGCCATCGTCGCGCGCCATACGCGCCGACGTTGCATCCGGCGGCCTATGGAGTTCCGACGCCGCCTCAACAGAGTGAGCGGCGTCAGCAAAGTGAGCGACGTGACGCCGGCGAATGCCGCGAGGAAGTAGCGCGCCCCCGAGCCGTCCTGTGCATCGTGCCGCGCGTAGCGAGCGCCTTGATCCAGTTTCGGCCCGCGGGCCAGTTGGACCGTCTGCGTCTGGGAGATCAAGCGATCGTTGACGTCGTAGTTGTATTCGCTCAGGACCGTCTGATCGCTCGCAATGAATGTTTTCTGCTCCCGATTACCGACTTTGTCGTAATCGTAGGCGATCAGGAAATCGTCGCCCTCGGGATCGTTGGAGATCGACTCCAGCGTGACTCGATAAAGGTCGTCGTAGTCATAATCAACCGTGCGCGGTCCGCCCCCGGCGTCTCTATGGTGCTCGATCACGCGCAGGCGATGGCCGGCCGGTCCGAGGATGTATTCGTAGGACGAAATGACCGGACCATCATTGATCTCGCGATTGACGAGCGAAATCAGCCGGTTAAGCGAGTCGTACGCATGTACAGTCTCCGTGCCGTTCGCATGATTGATGACGCGTTCGCGATTACCCACTTCGTCATACGCGTATTCCGTTGCCAGCACCTCACCGCCCGGCGTAACGTCGAAGACCTTCCAAAGTCGGCTCAGGTCGTCGAATTCGTATCGCGTCTTGGTCGTGGGATCCGCGTCGCCGTCCCGAGTCACTTCGACCAACGTGCGATTGCCCGGTGAGTCATACTCATATCGAATGACGTCGCCGTTGGCCTTGTATTCGTATTCCAACAGACCGCGATCGTTGTATTCGTAAGTGTCGCCACCGGCTTGCGTCCTCAGTCCCGCGGGTGTGTACGCGTAGTCCACAGTCGTCGTCTGCGGATTCAAGTGGACGGCAATTCGCGGCGCCGCCGGCTCACCGGCTGAAATGACGAGGAACAGCATGCCGTCGTTGAATTCCTGAAGATCGATGGGCTCCATCGGAACCGTCATGCTGATCGGTGATTGCCCGCTGCCGAGATCAAATACGAGCGAGCCGTCATGCGCGTTGGAATACTGGATGCGGGCTCCGGAGGCATCCGCCACCTGGTGATCGCAGAAGATCGTCAGGCTGGACGAATCGGCGCTGAGTTGCCACGTGCAGGTTCCCGATTCGAAGGTGGACACGGGCGGATCGAGCGCATCGCCGGACATCGTTCCGCCGGAAACCGTCTTTCTGATCATTCGATCATTTTCGTCATAGTCGAAGAGAATCGTGTCGCCGTTGAAACTCGTGTGGCGGACCTTGTTGCCGTTGTTGTCATATGCAAATGTCTCAGTCTGGCCCAACGGTAGCGTCCGCGAGATCAGTCGCCCGGCGGCATCGTACGTCATCGTTGTTTCGCGCTGTTCAGCGTCGATCTGCTTGATCAAGTTCCCCAGTTCGTCATACAAGTAGGTCGTCTCATTTAAATCGGCGTCGATCACCTTGTGAAGCCGTCCCAGCACGTCGTATTCGTAAGATTTGGATATTCCACCTTGGTCTATTTCCGCCAGTTTCCGGCCCGCGTGATCGTACACAGTTTCATTCATCGTCACGGGGTTGTGGACAGTGGCCGGATAGACTTCCCGGGTTCTTTGACCATTGCCGTCGTATTCGTACGAAATATCGTTGTTACGGGCGTCGCGCACGTGATCGACCCGTCCGGCCGCATCCAGGAATGACGTCGTGGCGAATTGCTGTCCGTCGTTGTAATGAATCACGATCTGCTCGTCGCCTTCGTAACGATGCTCGGTGACCAGGACCTGGGGTTCGGACGCCGTTCGGGGCCGGTATACAAACCTCAATCGCCCCGCCGCGTCGTAGGTGGATTCAGTGAATGGCACATTGGTCCAGTCGCCGGGATTGAGAACCGGGCCGAAGATTTTCGTCTGTCGCCCAAGGCCATCGTATTCATACCGACTGACGCGTCCGTCGCGGTTTGTCAACGTGTGCTTGCGGCCCTTTGCGTCATACGTGTATTCCTCGGTCGAGCCATCCGGATAAATCACGCGCTCGACACGGGCGTTGGCATCATATTCCGTCGAAGTCGTGAATCCGCGTGGATTGGTCACGGATTCGGGTTTTCCGATCGAGTTGTAGGCCGTCGTCGTCGCGTGGCCGAGCCCGTCGATGCGGCTGGTCTCGCGTCCGGCCGCGTCGTAGGCCTTCAGTGTCTGGACGGTCTGCTCAGTTCCGTCGGAAAGCGTTCGGATTCGTGTTTCCGAAAGCCGGTTCCCATTGTCGTCGTAGGTATAGTCCGTCGTGTAGCCTGCATGATTCGTGAGGGATTCGACGCGACCCAGGTCGTCGTATGAGACGAGCGTCGTCTTTTCGGTGCCGTCCGTCAGCGAATTCAGGCGTCCATTTTCGTACAAGTAAGTGGTCGTGTAACCCGGCTCGGGCAAGATCCTGCCGATCAGATTCCCGTGTTCGTCGTATTGCATTTCCGTTGTGTTGCCCAGCGGATCCGTGCTGGTCCGTTCCTGGCCGTAATTGTTGTAGCTGAACGCCGTGGTTCGCGGCATTCCGCCCGGAACCTGAGTGGTTTCGCTGAGAATGAGCTGCGTGTCGCCTTGGAATTGGCGCGTTGTCGTCTTTCCGCTCGCATCCACGAACGATGCCGGACGGCCTTCCGTGTCATAGACAGTGTGCTCGAGCGCGTCGATGAACAGGATGCCCGAGGAATCCTCATGCGTCTTGATGCTGAACGTGATGAGCCCGTCCTCGTCGTAGCAACTCATCGTACCTTCCAGCGCCGGATCGACGATCGCCTCATAGTCGGCACACTGGCCCATACCAAGGTCGGGCAGCGTGTATCCGCGGGGGTTTTCTGCGCTCGTAAGATCCGCCGGCGAAACACAATGATCCGGAGGGTTCTCGCGGCTGGGGCGACAATGCTCAGTTCGCATTCCCGCAGCGTCGATGAGCGTGATGACGCGATCGTTGTCGTCATAAATCGTCCGGCCGACAGTGATTCCCCGCGGGTCAATCACTTCGAGGAGGCCGTGCGCATCGTTGTACACGAACTGCATCGTGTTATCCGTGCGGTCGGTCACAGCAATCAGATCACCTGCCGCATCGTATTGATACGTGATGTCGTTCTGACTCGGATCAATGATTTTGTGAATGCGGTTCTGAGCGTCGCGCTGAATGAGGATCCCCGGTCCTTCGTCCGGGAACACGCCATTCTGTGTGATCGTGATCGCCTGACCGTTCGGACGGGCAACGTGAGTGAGTCGAGAATGGCCCGTGTTCGGATTCCGCGCCCCGAATGTGTACTCCGTCCCATCGAGCGTCGTCAGAATATAACCTTGTGCCATCCACAAGGACGGCGCGCCGAACGGGTCGAAATCAAGTGTCATGCGGCCGCCGTCGTCGTAGTTGACGATCCATTCCGGGCCGGAATTCTTCAGGCGCAGCGTCGATGAACCGGGACTCACGCGCACAATGCTGATCGGGTTGTAGCTATTCAGTTGCAATCCGAGGCAGCCGTCCGTGTATTGATTCGGCGGATAATTCGGCTGTACGCCGAAGACTTCGAGACGGCCGTCGGGCCAGGTCACGGAAATCGTGTGGCTGAGCTGCTCTCCCAGGGCGCATGTGAACCCGTAGCCGCCATGATAGACATCCCAGCCCTGCTCGATTGGAAACGATTCCTGCAACTCGATACCGGCGAGATCAAATTCCCATCCATATCCGAAATCGCCCCTGGTCTTGTTGCGACTGTCATACGTTCGAGTGACCGTAATCGGAACGCCGGCCATCTGCACTTCCAGGTCCTTGAACGTCATCGTGAAATTGCCGACCTTCGCGCCGCCCTCAATGGCGAACGTTTGAATCGAATAAGTGGTGTTTCCAGATACGTCGTAGGCGCTCAGCAGCAAATCGTAGGTGCCGTTGAGCATCTGCGTCGTGTCGAGATAGCCCAGGAGTTCCGGCGTGCCGGCGAAGCCGACGCGCTGATGGCCGGTATAGAAAGTGTGGTACGGGCCGGTGTCGCCGATCGGGCGATAGGCCAGTTCGTATCGATCGAAATTGTTGTCGAAGGCCCAGCCCGTCACCTCCACGACGCCGGACACGCGCGGTGTCTGCGGCGGATAGTCCGGATCCGTCGATTCGTTGGCAGGATAGTAGATATAGGCTTGTGGATCCGTGCTTTCGGTTGTCGCATCCGTATGGGCCGTGAATTGCGCATCGGCGGACGCGGCATGATCTGCCAGATCTACGGCAGTTGCAATGACGTGATAACCGCCGACTTGAGGCGGCGTGAAAGACTGCATCGCCTGTCCGTTAGTCAGACTGAGCACCCATTCGACCGGCGTAAAGCCGATAGGCCCTTCAATCCGCAATGTGACTTCGTTATTCTCAATGCCCAAGTCGTCCGCCGCCGTGACCGTGATCTCGACGATGTCGTCCGTGGCCGGCGGGTCGAGATCGACTTTGTCGTCGATATCCGACTCCAGTACGTCCAGCGCGACTGTCACAATCGGGGCGGCGAAGTCGCCGTCTTGCTCGGTAACGACGTGTACGGTGAAGTTCTGCGTCGCCTCGTGAGGCGGCGTCGCGTCGTCCCTGACGATGATCGGAATCTGCTGATTGCCCTCGGTCGTCGGTGTCCATGTCAGCCGACCCGCCGGATCGTCGGCGATGTCCATGTCGTCCGGCGGTGTGAATCCGTCGGCGAAATCGTAAGTCAGTTCGCCGCCTTCCGGATCATGCGCCTCAATCGGATATGTGTATT
>JAJDEC010000302.1 GCA_029259995.1 Phycisphaerae bacterium | reverse complement strand
GGAGTTCACCATAAAGCGTCTGCAGGATCAGCGGATCCAGCGCCGTCCCGGGTTCATCAAGAATCATCAATTCCGGCTTGTGCATGATCGCCTGGATCAGGCCGAGCTTCTGTTTCATGCCGCGCGAGTAATTTCGAATTCGACGATCGAGCCGGAGATCGAAACGCGCGGCCAGTCGAGAGATTTCGGATTCGTGACCGCCGCCTCGCGCCCGATTGCAGAGCGAGAGAAATGTCGCGCCGGTCTGGCGTTCCTGGAATCTCACGTCGCCGGGAAGATAACCAACGCTGGCCGCGATCTGTGTGCGATCGATCCACGCGTTTTTTCCCAAGACACTTGCGCAGCCTTCCGATGCCCGCAAGAGTCCCATCAGAATACGAATTGTCGTCGTTTTGCCCGCCCCATTCGGACCGAGGAATCCGAAGATCGAGCCCTTTGGAATATTCAGGCTGAAGTCATTCAGCGCCCGCAATTCGCCATAGGACTTGACGAGTCGATCAATCTCTATCACGTTCACGCGAAGGTTCCTCGTTTTGGACGGCGTGCAGGCCACGTCAGACAATAGTGGAAACGGAGGCATCATGCGCCCCTTCACGCTCTCACTTCGTTTTGCGTCGCACGTGATATTGATGGCGACACTGCTCGCGGGCTTCGCGCTCAATCTCGCGTGCACGCCCGACTCCAAGCGCGACCTGCTCGTGATCAACGCAAGCATCTGGGGCGGATTTGATGACGACTCAGAACCCGAGGCCTTTGTCGTCCGCGATGGCAGGTTCATCTACGTGGGTACGAACGCCGAAGCGCGGAAGCGCGCCGCGCGCAACGCACGCATTCTCGACGCCGAAGGCCGACGCATCGTGCCCGGCTTTATAGATGCCCACATGCATTTGCTTGCGGGCGGCCAACAGCGCGGACAACTGGACCTCCGCGATGTCGCCGATCGGGACGCGTTCGTCGGGATGATTCAGGCGTCCGTGGAACACGATCGACTGAATCAAGGATGGCTCCTGGGCGGCCGATGGTCGACCGAAAGCTGGCCCGATCCGGCGCAGCCAACGCGTTCCTGGATCGACAAGCAAACACAGGACGTCCCCGTCTTGCTGCATCGCATGGACGGACATGCAGCACTCGCCAACGCTTTGGCACTCGACATGGCGGGCATCGATGCCAACGGCCCCCCCGATCCAGAAGGCGGAACCATCGAACGCGATCCCGCGACGGGCGAACCGACGGGGATTCTCAAGGATTCGGCCATCGAGCTCGTTGCGAAACACGTCCCCAATCCGACTGACGCGCTGCTTGATGACGCGCTGGATCGAGCAACGTCTCACGCACTTCAGCACGGCATTACCTGCGTTCATACGATGGAAGACTGGCGTGCGTTCGAAACATTCGATCGCGCCCAGAAGCGCAAGCGGCTGCCGATTCGCATTCGTCAGTTTCTCAGTGAGCCCGATTGGGAGGCCATGCTACCGCGCGTCAAAGCCGTCGAGGCCACCGACATGTTGCGCATCGTCGGATTCAAGGAATTTGCCGACGGATCACTCGGCTCGCGTACCGCCTATATGGCGGCGCCTTACGCGCACACGCATGATCGCGAAACGAATGCCCGCGGCCTGCTTCGGAAAGCCATGCACGATCCGAAGCGGTTGGAGAACATGTGCAGAATGGCCTATCGCGCGGGCTACGCACCGGCCATTCACGCGATCGGCGATGAGGCAAACCATGAAGTTCTGGACATCTATGAACGCGTCGTCGGGACGCAGCGTCGTGTGGACGACAATTCAGGAATTGAAGAATTGCACGCAGCGCGCCCGCGAATCGAACACGCACAGCACCTGCTCCCTGCCGACATCGCCCGATTCGCGAAGCACAACGTGACGGCGTCGATGCAGCCGCTTCACAAGGCCGACGACGGTCGCTACGCCGTTCAAGCCATCGGCGCTGAACGTTGCCGATCGAGTTACGCCTATCGCTCGCTGATCGATGCAGGCGCCCTTGTCTGTTTCGGCAGTGACTGGCCCGTCGTCTCGCTCGATCCGCTCCTGGGAGTGCATGCGGCCGTCACGGGGGCAACGCTTGATGGAAAGACGTTTGTCCCCGAACAGAATATCACGGTCGCGGAGGCTTTGGCGGGGTATACGTTGAATGCGTCGAAGGCCGCAAACGACGGCGATCTCGGCCAGATCGAAAAGGGCTGGCATGCGGATTTCGTCATTCTCGATCACGATGTTCTCACGATCCCGAAGTCGGACATTCCGAATGCACGGGTTCTCGCGACATATGTGGCGGGAATCAGACGATTCGAGCGATAGTGGGTTCGACGTGTTGATTCGGCAAACTGCTGGCGGCACGAATGCTTGAGCGACTTGACAAAGAGAAGACTGAGTTTGTCAATTCCGACGCGTGAGGGGTAACTCGTCGACATCCAGCAGCAGCGCGTTGAACGCCGAAACGTCCGCCGCATCGATTCGAAAATCGCCGTTGATGTCGGCCAATCGAAACGCGACAGGCGATGCAGTGCCGGGAGCGAGGAGCGTTTCTACAAACTGGAAAATGTCGGAGCGCGATATGCGACCGTCACGATCCGTGTCGCCGACAACCACCTCTCGCAATTCGAATATCTCACTCGTCGCCGTCGGCGCTTCCACGCCGTTGCGAGAAATCGCACCACCGATCATCAGAATGCGATCATCCGCGAACCGAACGGCGGCGAAATCGTCTCTTGGCTGGTTCATCGCACCGACGAATTCCCATCGATCGGTATCTCCGTCAAAGATCGCAACATAGTCGAGTTCCGTATCCTGCCGGCCAACTTGTTGTTCGCCGCCGAGAACGACGACACGACGACCGATGCTGACCATTTCGTGGTCCGAGATTCCGTCATTGCGATGTGGAATGTTCTCGAGGCGCCGGAGCGACTCGTCGCTCGGATCAAACACATGCACATAGGCCTTGGTCTGCAAATCGAAGTTTGCTTGCCCCCCGACGATGAGCACACGCCCGTCAGCCAGTCGCGCGGCGGCAAGATCATTCAGATACTGCGGAAGCATTGTGGGAATCTGTCGGGACGTCATGGCCTCCGGATCGAGAATCTCGAGCCATCGACCGCCGCCGCCGAGGCCCGCAATGACGAGAACGCGATCTGACAACGATGGCGTCTCGGCGGGCAGATCGACGGCCGCGTGGCGAACGCGGGATCGGATCATATCGACAGGGGGCGACCACGAGTTGTCCGTCGGATCGAATACCTGCCACGACTTGCCGCCGGCGATCACGACACGACCGTCTGCGAGTCGGGTTGCCGTGTGATGGGCACGTTTCTCATTCATCGGCTCCCTAGTATCAACTCGCCCGGATAGCGGATCGCAGATTTCGACCGTGTCTGTTGCGCGACCTGTAAATGTGCCGCTCGCATCGACGTTCCCACCGGTGATCAAGACGCGACCATCCGAGAGTGTCGTTAGCGTCATGCTGCTTCGACCTCGTTTGAGTCGCAGCGAAGTCGCGCCATCGGTCGACGCGAGCCGGTGAAATTGATCGGATTTCGGTTCGTACACGGAAATATCGTTCAATGACATGAGCCCCGGCGGCTGAATGGTCAACCCGAGGCCGCCAACGATCAGGACGCGACCATCTTTGAGAAGCGTCGCCCTGTGAAAAAATCTCGGAACAATGTCGGAGTCTGCATCCACGGAGATACCGACAACGGATTTGAAGTCGTACCCGTCATACGTTTGTCCGTCGGCACTGATGAATAGCATCCACGCTGCCGATATCAGAATTTGCAACAACGCCAACGAGTTACGCATTCCGGCAGCGTAACTACAATGTTGCCGCTGGGACATACGGAACGACTTGCGAATGGTAGTGAAATTGCTGCCCGTTTGACTTAGACTCCGGCGGCAACACGCAGACGAAGGAAAAATACATGGCAACCGACTGGCTGATCACTGGAGCCGGTGGACAACTTGGAAGCGTTTTACTTCGACAGCTGGTGAGACGCGGCGCCGCCGGCGTCGGGACTGCGTCCGTTTCAGGTCCGCGTCCGGAGGTTGGAGAGGCATTCCCGATCGACCTTCTGAATCGTGATCAAGTGGTCGCGTTGATTCAGAAGCTTCGGCCGCGATATATCATTCACGCCGCCGCCGTGACGAACGTCAACGACGCCTATCGCCAGCCGGATGCCGCGCGGCAGACCAACGTCGAGTTGACGCAGCAGTTGTTGGAATTGGCTTCGGAATTCGGGTTCAGGCTGGTGTTCATATCAACGGATCTCGTCTTTGGCGGCGACGAAGCGCCGTACGCCGAAACGGATGCGCCGTCGCCCCGATCCGTTTACGGGAAGACCAAGGCCGAGGCGGAACAGCTCGTGCAACAATCCGGCGTCGCCGTCGCCCTTCGACTGCCGTTGATGTTCGGTGTCCCAGCCGTCGATCGACCGACCACATTCATGAACCAGCTCCGCTCCCTGTTGGATCGTCGCGAGCTGACGTTGTTCAACGACGAATTCCGTACCCCTATCTGGCTTGAGGACGCGGCGCGGGCGTGCATCGAAACTGCGCAGGGAGATGTCACGGGAATACTCCATGCGGGCGGGCCGGAACGGCTGTCGAGACTTCAGATGGGCGAGCTGGCCGCGAAGGCGCTGGGCGTGGATGATCCGAGGATCCAGGCGATCTCACAATGCGAAATCGGTTCGCCGGAGCAGCGACCCGCGGATGTCAGCCTGAACTCTGCCCGCTACGAATCACTATTCCGTCATTCACCCGGCGTTCCCATGTCTGAGACACTTGGCGAAATCGTGCGGCAATTGGGCGTGGGCAAGTGACCGCAGCGCGATCACGGGCAGCTGTTCCCAAGCAGGCAGCTGACAAGCGCATCGATATCCGCCTGCTCGAAGAAGCTCGACTCATTCATATCAGCACAAGGACATCCGGCTGCCAGCGGATCGCCGTTTGCGTAACATGATGCAAACCCGCCGATGTCGGCGCCATCGATAATGCCGTTTGCGTTGAGATCCCCGAGGATCGTCGCACATTCCGGCTCCGTCGGCGCAATCGAGCAGTTGTAACACACGATCGCAAAGTCCTGGTCACTGCCGTCTCCGATGTTCGGCAGACCGTCGGAGTTGATGTTGGACGCCGACACGCGAATCGTGATGAGATCGGAAACAGTCGGAGCCAGGAAGACAGCCTCAGTATTATTTTGCGAATCGGAGACGCCTCCCGCAACGGAGTAGCCGCCGGAAGCGATGATGTTTCCTCGATACGTGTTGGGACCGTCTTCAACGACGAGATCAAGGTCGTTGTTCCACGCGGGCGTTGATCCGCCGAGGCCGTGGCCCGGCGCGTCGGTCCATGCGAGCATGATACGCATGGCGTGATTCGGATTGATCGGCGCCACGTCGATGCTCCATTCGTCGCCTGTGTTGTCGAACATGACCTGCTGATCGAAGTACAGGACGGCATCCTGCGGGGCAACGAGCGCCTCGAGATTGAATCGACCGTATCCCTGCCTGCTGTCAAACGGCGGCCCCATCGGATCGCCCTCGGCATCGAGATTGCCTTCAAGCGAGTCTGCAACCGCCAGAACGGCCGCCTTGACGAGCGCCGGACTTGGATCCGTCGTGTAGGTCGGCAGCAGTCGATAGTACTCGGCGAACATTGCAACTCCACCGGAGACTTGCGGCGAGGCCATGCTCGTGCCACAGTAGCTGGCGACGCTGTGCGAGTTCGTCGGCACCGTCGAATCGACCCGGCAGCCCGGCGCCACGATCAACGGAAGTTTGCGCCCGTCGAGACACGGGCCGTGTGCCGAATTCGACGACACGTCGTTGATGCTCAGATTCTGCGAACCGTCACTGTTCTGCATCGTCGTCGAACCAACACCGAGCAGATTCTTGCCTTCGTCCGGCGTTCCCTGCGTACCGTTGCCGGATCCGTTGCTGCCGTATCCGTTCATGATCGACAGGACATAGGTCAGCGATTGATCCCCCGGTATGTTCGAATCAACATCGCGGACACCGATATCGACTTGCAACGTGTCATCGTCATATCCCAGCGGCGAACCTGCAGGCCCCCATGAATTGCCTGACAACAAGGCGCCATTTGCATAGGAATCCTGCATGAGCAGGAGCATTCCGTTGGCGCTGAAAAAATGCGGGTAGTAGAACTGAATCACGAGATTGGCGCCCGGCGCGACGCCGAGTCCGCGAAGAAAACCAAACGCGTCCGTCGTGCCCGTCGACGCATCGGCGGCCATGATGCCTGCTGTATGCGTTCCATGTGACACGGCAACGCCGCTTCCCGTACACGTGGTCCCCGTGCACGCGATGATGCGACCGGCCAGGTCCGTGTGTGTCTGCTGACAGCCGCCGTCCACGTTTGCGATGATCACGCCCGTACCGTCGAGCCCGACACTGTTCAGCCATGTGGGGTAATCCCCCGTCGCGCGATTCATGCCATCCAGGCTGTTGATGTTGACAAGACTGCTCATTTCTCCGCGAACACCGCCGTCGAGCGGCACCGTCTTGATGCTGTAAATACCGGGGATGCGAGCGACGTCGTCGAACTTGTCGCCGTCAAGCAGAAGCCGAGCGGCGTTGAATGATGCGTTCAGCGGTTCGACCTGCGTCAGTGTGCCGCCGATTGCCGTGATTTGATTCTCAATTTCGTTCTGATCCGCATGAGCGATGATGAGCAATCTCGCTTCGATCGATTGTCCCGTGAGACCGCGATAGCGCGGAAGCATGGCATAGGCGGGTTCAAAGTCTCCGCCCCAGCGAAGCCATGACTCGCCTGCGAGTCGATCCATCGAAGGCGCATCGGCCCAGACGACGTAGGTGAACGGATGAATGTACTGCACGATTTCAGCGCCCGCAGCGTCGATCGCATCGAGCCACGCCGACTGCGTGGGACCGTATGCCTGCACAAGATGCAGGGCAGCGGCATCATTGGCCGTGGACGCCAGGTCCGCAGGAATGACGGGCGATTGTGATTTCGGATCGAACGCCTGTTCCCCGAGTGTCAGTCGATAGTCGACCGGGGCGTGCGAAATCGAGATACCCTGAGCGACGGCGGCCGCAAAATCTGCCTCGGACACAACGACCCATCGAAATGTACCGTAGTCAAACTGCCGAATCGGCATCACGCCCATCGACGCGAAATCCACAGGTTGATCCGCGTCAATTCGGATGCCGATTTCGGAACCCGAATTTGAGTTTGCCGCACGCGCGGCTGATGCCGTGTGGGCATATGAGAGGAAACAAGACATGACGACGGCAGGCGCCATCAATGCGTGGAATGCGCGCATGGATTAATCCTTCAATTCATCGAATTCGAATGGCTTGGGGGCCAAGATACTCCACCTACCCCTTGGGCTCGCCTCAGTCGATTCTAGCCGATCGACAAGCATCGATACCAGCAAATCTTTCCGGACGTTTCGATCCTTGCCGAATTCCCACCAATTCCGGAAAAAAACCGTATTTTCGACTACCCCAAAATCACGCGGCGCCGTTTGACGTAGTCCCAAACGACATATCGATCCAGCTCGCGGCCGCCCACAAAGATGACGCGGCCGGATGTGCTCTCGGCGAGATTCTGAGCGAAATGCACATCCTCCTCCGTCTGTCCCCAGCTCGACAACAGGAAGATGTTGATCGTGATTCCCTGCTCACGGCAAAGCAACCCTTCGCGCATCGTGTGATGTTCAGTACGCGGGTGCGGCGGATAAAGCAGATAGAGCCATTTGCCCTCGAAATGGGCCGTGGGAAGACCGTCCGTGATCAGAATGATCTGGCGATTGGGCGTGTCCTGGACCTGGAGCATTTGCCTTGCCACGCTCAGACCCCGCTGAATGTTGGTGAAGTGAGGCGGGATGTCCATCGACGTGATCCGCTCGTCGCTCATGTCCGCTTTCAACCGGACTCTCGGATCGAAAATCGTCACGGGTTTCGGCAGCAACTCGGGGACTTCCGAGATATGACATCTGCGCGGTAGCGAAGCAACTTCGACAAAATCCACAAAGTCGCCGGGATACTCGCTTCGAATCAGGCCGTGCAGTGCAAGTGCCATGCGTTTGACATTAATGTACTGCCCGTTGTATCGCATCGATCCGCTCATATCCATGCAGACAACGCTCGCACATTTCGGCGAATTACGCGTGACGTGAATCTCGATGTCCTCGGGCAGCATACGGACTCGCCCCGACGACTTCGCTCTGTGCGTCGCATTGGCTTCGGCAAATGGCGATTGACCGCGCTCACGAATCATGGCGTTGATGACGGACGCCGACACATCCATGTTCGCGAGGGAATCACCGAATTCGTAAGGTCGGGTCCGCTGTGTCTCAACGGCCCCGTCGCCGATGATGTCCGCGCGATGCCGCCCGGATTTGGCGGCCTGGATATCGCTGAAGATCTGATCGAGAAGCTTCGACTGAAAAATACGAAACGCCTTCGGCGTCATCGTGATTCGGCCGCCCTCCTGTCGAAGGCCCTGTTGCTCGGCCAGCTGACGCATGGCTTCGGCGACCTGCCGCTGCATCTCGTCGAGCCCCGATAGCTGCTCGTCACTTGCGAAACGCGCCATCGCGTCCATGTCGATCAGGTAGACCTTGGCATTCTTGGCGGCTTCCTTGAGCTGTTCGATCAGTCTGTCAATCGTTTCGAGTTCTTCCTTGATCTGGAGGGCCTGCGAAACGTCCATCTCTCGACGCCCGGAAAAGTCGTACCTGGATGACAGCGTTTCGATTTGAAACTTCTCGCCGAGTCGTTCCATCACGATGATGAGGGGACCGGAAAATTCGCTTCGCCCGTCCAGCCGATACCAGAGTCGCTCCAGGTCCGCCAGCTGTTCGTCGCGGACTGCCGTTTCAAATGCGGCCTTCGCAAAACCCGGCGGCACGACTTCGCGTGCGGTGGCCTGGAACGCTGCATCTGCCGCGCGTCGAACCGCGGACGTCTCGTAGGTTTCGAGAATGCGCCGACGCCGTTCCTCGAGCATCGCCAGAAGTGACTGAATGCTCGGGCCAAGTCCTTTGATTTGTGACGGATCAATTTCGACGGCTTCCGCCAATTGCTCGGGCGTCAAGTCGTCCATGTTGCCATAGGCAAGAAGATGATCAAACGCCGGCGTTACGAGATCCGGCGATGCCTGCGTCGGCATCGGAAACGTCTTGGGGTCGTAACCACGATAGGTATGCACGAGACCGCCGGGGATGGGTTTTTCCTTCTTTGACATTGAGCTGAATTGTAGCCGCCAGTGAGCCGTTGACCGAATCCGCGCCAAACTGCGCCTTGCGATCAAGGCACGCCGCCCATGGGGCGCGATGCGCACTGAATTACGAGGTGAGAATTAGGAGCGGACGATTCGATGGAGACAGCGCATACTGGCACCCTGTAAAGATCGCAGATTCCTGGTCGCAATGACGGCGAGACTCAGGATTCGGTCGATTGATGGCGTGTCAGGTAACTGGATATCTGGGAGATTTTATGTTCGATTGCGTTGAGCTCGGACATCAGCGCCGACTCCAGTTCGCCCAGCGCGGAGTTGCCGGAATCCGACTTGGCGTTCGCCAATCCGTCGAGTTCCCGTCGCACTTCCTCACGTCGAGCTTCCGCTTCCGCCAATCGTATTGTCGTCGTCATAGGTCAAGACCTCCCGGCGATCGGCCTGTACTCCGGCCGTCCCCGAACCTTTATGGCTACCATCGGGGCAAACCCGGGCCCACAGTCTATTATCCGATGCATCGTTCGTCCGATAAAGCGATTATCGTGGTAAAACGCTTTACTCGCAACCATTGAAGTCAGAATAACGCATGAAGTTCCTGTTCAACGTGCGATAAGGTTGAATCCCCGCAACGCTTGTTCGCAAGGGACGTTGGCGCTCCAATCGCGATTCCACTGCCGTTATAGTCATTCTCTTGCACATGAATCGCTTTCAACTGCCGACAATGGAGGAAGGTACGAATGATCTGCATTGTTCCCGCATCGATAGGACTCCTCATGCTTGCTCAGACTGCAACCCAGACAGGAACCACGGCCGAACAGATGTTTGACGAAATCCACACGCGATATCTCAGACAATATCAGCCGCTCGTCATCGAAGCCGGTCGCGCCTGGTGGGAGGCGAGTATCACCGGCGACAAGTCGGCTTTTGAACGCCGCGAAAATGCCGACAACAAGTTGATCGAATTGCACAGCGATACTGAGACGTTCAAGGTGCTGAAGCAGCTGCGCGACGAAAAGAAGATCACGGACCCGGTCAAGCGTCGGATGCTCGATGTGATGTATCGCGAGTTCCTTCCGGCCCAGGCGGATTCGGAGCTTCAGAAGCGTATCGTCAAATCCGAGACCGAAATCGAACGGATCTTCAACACGCATCGCGGCAAGGTCGACGGCAAGGAAGTTTCCGAAAACGACGTTCGCGAGATCCTCTCGAAGACCAATGACTCAGACAAAGCCAGGCAGGCGTGGATTGGTTTTACCTCCGTCAGTCGAAAAGTCGCCGACAAACTGAGCGAGACGGTTCGCATGCGAAACGAACTCGCCCGCAAGCTCGGCTACGACGATTTCTACGAAATGAAACTGGCCGTCCAGGAGATTGACGAGGCCGAACTCCTTCGCGTCTTTGACGAGTTGGACGATCTGACGCGGGACGCATTCGCGGACCTGAAGTCCGACATTGATCGGCAGCGCGCCGCACACTTCGGAATCACTGCGGAACAACTCCGACCTTGGCATATGGGCGACATTTTCTTTCAGGAGGCACCGCCTCTTGGGGGCGCGAATCTCGACGAAGTCTATGCCTCGAAGGATCTGCTGGCACTGACGAAGACGTATTACGAAGGCATGGGGCTGGAAGTCGCCGCGATCCTGAATCGAAGCGATCTTTACGAGAAGAAGGGAAAAAGCTCGCATGCGTTCGCAACGGATATCGATCGCGTCGACGATCAGCGCGTGCTCTGCAATCTCAAGCCGAACCTGCGCTGGGCGGACACGCTGATTCACGAACTCGGCCACGCCGTGTACGACCAGTACATCGACGACGATCTGCCATTCATCCTGCGCACGCCGTCGCACAGCATCACGACGGAAGGCTACGCGATGATGATGGGCGCGATGGCCAAGAACCCGGAACTGCTGACCAGGATCGCCGGGCTGTCGGAATCGGAAGCAACGAAATACGTCGACGCCGCCCGGGAGTCACTTCGCGCTGAAAAGCTCATCTTCAGCCGCTGGGCCCAGGTGATGATTCGGTTCGAGCACGGCATGTACAACAATCCGGATCAGGATCTCGCCAAGTTCTGGTGGGATCTCAAGAAGCAATACCAATTGCTCAACCCGCCGGACGACGCAACGCTTCCGGGTTATGCCGCCAAGATTCACGTCGTCACAGTGCCGGTCTATTACCACGCCTACATGCTGGGCGACTTGTTCGCCTCGCAGGTCCACGAAACAATCGCGCGACGCGTCATCAAGACCGACGACATCCGCGGCACGGCCTATGTCGGCTCCACGCAGGCTGGCAAGTTCATGCGAGACGAGATCTTTCGGCCGGGCAATCTCTACAATTGGCGCGACCTGACGAAGCGCATCACGGGCAAGGCGATTTCGCCCGAGTTCTTTGTACGACAGTACATCAAGACAACAGGCTGATCGAAACGATTGGCGTGAGAATCAGTACAACCAGAACAGCACGGCGCGAATGTCGCCCGTGCTGTTTTTTTGGTTCTTCACGGGTTTGCGCGGACCGATGACGGCGCTTGTCGACGCGGCGGCGGCATTCCACCAAGTCCCGGTAGGGACGACGTGAAAACAGCCCAGCCTTTTCAAGGCCGGGATTGCGACGAGAGTTTCCCTAGGTATTGCCGTCCCATTGGGACGGCGCGTGCCAGGCGCGTGGCATTCATTCCGTCCTTACGGGACGGAATCTGGCATTTGGAGCGCGCCCCAGCGATGAATCGCTGGGCTAATCTCAATAGATCCCTACTGGATCCTTCGCGGCGCACAATCCAACTTCCAGAGCGTGATATTCCGTCGTCCCGGAAATCCGATAAGAACTTTTTTTTCCGTTCTCAGTCCCGCCCCGTCAACGTGAGCAGCGAAATCTCTGGCGGACAGAAGAATCGCAATCGTGGCGACATGCCGCGTTCCAGTCCGACGCCGCGACTTACATAGATCGCGTTGCCGTTCCAATCGTGGAGGCCGCCGGCGCCGATTTGACGAGGCAATTGCGACAACGTCATCGGCGGACCGAATCCGGGGATCACGACCTGACCGCCGTGCGTGTGCCCCGCCACGACGAGATCGATATCCGCATCAGGCGGCAACTGCATGACGACATCCGGACGATGCGCCATCAGAATCTTGATTCGACCGTTTCGCGGCATGTCGATCAACTGCTGAATCGTCGTCTTTGCATCGGCGGACACGAAATCCAGCTCGACGCCGCCGATCAGCACGCGCCGATCACCCACTTTCGTTTCGGCAATCTCGTTCACGAGCATTCGGACGGACGTGTCCCAGAACAAGGGCCGCAATCGATCGAGCTGATCCACATCGCCTTCGACGAAGAACGCACCGCCGGGCGCATCCATGCGATGCACGAGATCCCGCATCTCATCGATCTGCGCCGCGTATTCACGGCGCGTGCATTGCAGCAGATCCCCCGGCAACAGAACGATGTCCGGCTTCTCAGCCATGAGTCGATCGACGGCGCCGCGCTCGTAGTCTGTGACGCGATCCGTCTGGATATCCGCAAGCACTCCGATGCGAATCGGCGATGACATTCTCGCCTTGCTGTCGACTCGAATCGTCGCGGTCTCAAGTTGCAGTCGATAGGGCTCGATGAACGTCGCATACACGCCGATCGGCGCACCCAGGATTCCCATCGCCGCGAGGCACACGACGCCGGACGTGAATCGACGCCGGCTCGCAGGGCGTCGCAGGCCGGCGATCAGGACAATGACGCACACGGCGGGAATCATGATAACAAGATCGAAATAGATCAGTCGCATCCAGCCGAACGCGTGAACGCCCAGAAATGTGAAAATCGCAAGCTTGAACACGAAAACACAACCGACGATTGTCAACGCAAGAACGAGACGTCGCATGCCGGCTTGAGAGATGGCGCCGCCCTCGGCAGTCATTCGCCGTGGACGTCGCAAGAGCAGCCATGTCAGCAGACAGCCGTCGATAAGAGTCGAAACAGCGACGCACACGCTGAATGTATTCAAGTCCGTCATGTTCACGTATTACGACCCGTGGGCCCCGCATGGTTCACGGAATGTCCATCTGAATCCGGACCTTTGACGACACATGCGAATCAACCGCCGCACAGCAGAATGGCGATCCAGATCGCGCCAGCCACAAAGGGAAGCAGGATTGCGACTCGAAATGCCCATTTGAACACTTCGATGAAACCCGCATCGGCGGGCCCCGGACTCGACCGCTTCCTGTGCCAGGAAGCATACTCCAATGTCATGTCATCGACTTGTTCGACGTCTTCAGCTTTGCTCACGAAATCGCCTCAGAGTCAGACGGACCAACGACATCACTTGCGAAGCGTTCGTCGCATTCTATGATCCCCGAGGCGCATCCGCAGTACTCGCAAAGGAGAATCTCGCCATGCACATCGCCTGGATAGGGACCGGCGTCATGGGCCGCTCGATGGCGGGCCACTTGCTCGACGCCGGACACACGCTGAGTGTCCACAATCGAACGAAGGCCAAGGCCGAACCGCTCCTCGCGCGCGGCGCCAGCTGGGCGGATTCGCCGGCCGATGCCGCCGCGAATGCCGATGCCGCCTGCATCATCGTCGGCTATCCACAGGATGTGCGCGATGTGATTCTCGGCGACGATGGCGTGTTGGGCGCATTGCCGGCCGACACGCTGCTCATCGACTTCACCACGAGCAGCCCGTCACTGGCTCGCGAGATCTACGAAGCGGCGACGCGTCGCAATATTCCGGCCCTCGACGCGCCTGTCAGCGGCGGCGACGTCGGCGCACGCAACGCCACGCTCTCCATCATGGTCGGCGGCAAATCCGCGGCCTTCGATCGCGCCCGGACCATTTTCGACGGACTCGGCAAGACGATCGTTCTCCAGGGCGATGCCGGCGCGGGCCAGCACACGAAAATGGTGAACCAGATTCTTATCGCCGCAGGCATGGTCGCCGTCTGTGAAGGTCTGCTCTACGCCCGCGCGAGCGGTCTGGATCCTTCGCGCGTCCTGGAGAGCGTCAGCGGCGGCGCGGCGGCATCGTGGAGTTTGTCGAACTATTATCCACGCATGCTCGCAGGCGACTTTGAGCCGGGATTCTACGTTGAGCATTTCGTCAAGGATTTGCAGATCGCCCTGGATGAAGCAGAGCGCTTCGGTTTGCAACTCCCTGGTCTCGAACTGGCGAAGCGGCTCTATGACAGACTCGTTGAGTCCGGCGGCGGCAGGAATGGCACGCAGGCGCTGATCAAAGTGCTCGAGCAGATGTCCAGGCCGGGCTGACTTGAGTGCCGAGAAATCGACATCCACTCCCAAACATCGAAATGAGATTGGAAAATCATGAGCGATACGGATTCCGACGCAGTCTCGACTTCAACCCATGCGAATGCACGACTTACCAACAGCCGCCCCAGAGCCTCCGTCTGGCATCGATACCTGTTGATTCTGCCCCTGTTGGTGGTGCTCTACCCGCTCGGATTATTCCTGTTGATCCGCAAGCCAGGGACCGGCCCGATCAGGAAGCTGCTCATCGCGCTGGCCATGCTGCCGCTATTCTCTTTCTTCTGTCTCATCATGCTTCGGCCCTTCTGGGCGTTCGACGGCGGTATGGAGCAATTCTGGCTCGACTTTTCGAAGGGTGGCCGACATTCGTCCGTTGTCGCATCGCATCGGGAGACGCAGCAAAGTGCGTCGAAGCGCGCCGACGCATCGCGTGCCGAATTCACGGACCTCTGGTATCCGGCCTTTCGCGGTCCGCAACGAGACGGAATTGTTACCGGCGAATTCATCGCACTGGACTGGGAGAAACACCCGCCTCGTGAAGTCTGGCGGCAACCCGTCGGTGAGGGCTGGTCCGCCTTCTCGATTGGGTACGGCCACGCCTACACGCTCGAGCAACGATTCCGGCACGAGGCGATCACGTGTTATGACATTGCAACGGGCGTCGAGCAATGGGCCCATGAATACAACGCGCGATTCACGGAAGAGCTCGGCGGCGACGGACCGCGGAGCACACCGACACTCCACGATGGCCGCGTCTATGCCCTGGGCGCCGAGGGCCACTTCACGTGCGTTGACGCCGAGACGGGCAAACGGTTCTGGCAGCACCAGATCAACGACGACTTCGAAGCCGACAATCTGCAATGGGCCATGAGCGCATCGCCCTGCATCCACAAGGACAAAGTCATCATCACGAATTCGGGCGTCGGCGGGGGATCGCTGATCGCATATCGCTGCGCGGACGGAAAGCTCGCGTGGACGGCTGACGTCGGGCAACAATCGTACACATCCCCGATGATCGCAAATGTGGCGGGCAGCGAACAACTGCTCAATCTGGCCGGAGCGAATCTGAACAGTCTGAATCCTGATACCGGCGAACTGCTTTGGTCGTATCCGTTCAGAACGCAGCTACAGATCACGGCATCGCAGCCGATCGTGATCGACGACAATCGCATCTTCCTGTCGGCGGGCTACACTCTGGGTTGCGCAATGGTCCGGATTGATCAACAACCTGGCGGCTACAAGACTGAGACGCTCTGGTCGAATATTCGCATGAAGAACAAGTTCTCAAGCAGCGTTTACCAAGACGGATATCTTTACGGTCTCGACGAGCGAATCCTCACATGCGTTGACGCGACGACCGGTGAGCGCGCCTGGAAAGGCGGCCGATACAACTACGGCTCCCTCCTGCTCGTCCAAGGTCACTTGCTTGTCCTCGGCGAAGAGGGCGAGCTCGCGCTCGTGAAGGCAACACCGGATGCCCATGAAGAAGTCGCACGCATTCAGCTATTCAGCGACAAGACCTGGAACAATCCGAGCCTTGTCAGTGGACTACTCCTCGCACGCAATCATCGCGAGATGGTCTGTTACGACTTGAGGGCTCTCAAGGCTGCCAAACACACAACAGACAATCCAACCGAGGAAGCATCACGATGACATGCATCGCGGATTCCAGGGCCGGATTCGCGCGAGCGTAGCGTCCGCCCTCTGAGGCGGACGACGAATGCCGAGTGATAAGGGATTCCGTACGCCAACGCCGCCGCACTCATTTGAAAAACGCTCTAATGCTCGCTCAAGTGCATTGGCGGCGGGCCCCGCAACTCCGGCGCCGGGCCCAAATCAGGCGTCGGCCGCAGCAGCCACTGACGATCCAACTGCGAATGCTTGTTGTCCAGGTCGATCGGACGACCGTCAATGAAGGCGGCAACCACGCAGTTCGACGCCTGCATCGGCGAATCCGTCGTGATGATGAGGTCCGCGGACTTGCCAGGCTCCAGGGAGCCGAGCACGTCGTCCACGCCGAGGATTCGTGCGGCGTCCAGAGTGATCGCTCTCATCGCACGATCTTCGTCCAGACCATGCGCAACGGCCATGCCCGCCTCGATGCCGATTTGCTTTGCCAGACTTGGCTCCTCAGTCGCAAAAGCAAATCGAACGCCGGCGTCCGCAAGGACGGTCGCGTTGCGATAAACGCTGTCAAACGGCTCGTAAGCGCTCCCCGGCATCGCCATGGATCGAACAACGACGACATCCACGTGTTTGACCGCGAGTTCGTCCGCAATCTTCCATGCCTCCTGACCGCCGAAGATCACGGGGCGCAGTCCGTGTTTCTCTGCGAATTTCAACGCCTCGGCGATCTGTTTGACGCTGCCCGCCTGGAAAAATATCGGCGCTTCCGCTGCCAGAAACGGACGCATGGCTTCCAGCCGACGATTCTTCTCCACGGATTCATGCATGTCGACGGCACGGCAATACTCGGCGGCCCTGCGAAAGAAATCTTCAAACTCGCCAAGCTGTTCGGGATACTTTTCGCGGCGCTCCTTCTTTTGTTTCTCGCTCATCCACCAGGGCGCGTCGTCGGACAGATACGGAATTTTCACAAAGAGCCCGACGCCGCCTCTGAGTCGGGCTTCCGGCATACTCCAACCATTGAGCCGAACCACGCCGCCCTGCCCTGCGACGGCCCCCCCCTTGGGCGACACGAGCGCGGCAAGGACGCCTTCACTGCGAGCGACTCGAACCATGACGGAGAACGGATCGTAGGCCGACAGCGAGTGGAGATCGGACTGAAACGAACCAAGAACGACCTGGTCATCGGTTCCCGGTACGGACTCGATCTCCAGCAGACCGATTGGCACGCCGGCGTTGATCAGGCCCGGGTAGACGTTCAGACCGCCCAGATCGATCACGTTCGCCTCATCCGACGGCATTCCCTCGCCCTCGCCGATGGTCGCAATTTTTCCGTCCAGGATGGCCACATGGCCATTGGCAATGACCGCTCCGCTGATCGGATGAATCCTTGCGTTGATCAGCCAGGTTTCCTCGCTGGTTCCCAATTCCAGTTCCGCGGGTTCCTGCAGATCGGCAAATGTCTTGATTTCCCGCGGCGTTGGCGGCGAGGCGACGTCGAAATCGGGATGCTGGAAATAGGCTTCGCCGTCGATCAACGTCAGAACACATCGAGAATACGTGTCCAACGGATGCCCGTCGAAGACGGCAATGTCCGCAAACTTGCCGACTTTGAGCGATCCGACCTGCTTGTCGATGCCCAGCTGAATCGCGCCATTAAGCGTCACAAGTCGGAGCGCATCGTTCGGTGAAAGGCCGCCGAAGCGAAGGGACTTGGCCGCCTCCAGATTCAGATGTCGAATGACTTCCGCGGAATCGGAATTGACTGTCGACACGACGCCCGACTGTGCCAATCTCGCGGCATTTTGTGGAATGGCGTTGAAGGCCTCGATCTTGTAGGCCCACCAGTCGGAAAATGTCGACGTGCTGCAACCGTGCCGCAGAATCTCCGGGATCACACGATAGCCTTCGAGAATATGCTGCAAAACGCCGATCCGGAATCCGTAGTCCTCCGCAACATTAAGCAGTCGAAGCACTTCGTCGGCGCGATAGCAATGACAATGCACCCAGATGTCGCCGCGATAGACGTCGGCCAGCGCTTCGAGTCGCAGATCACGACGCAAGGGGCGCGGATCTTTCCGCGCCGTCGTATCTCGCTTGAATGCCGCTTGCGCCTCGATGTAGGACACGGCCGCATCGAGCGATCGACGCAACACGGCCTCGACCCCCATGCGCGTCGCGGGAAATCGGCTCCTTCGCCCGAACCCGTTGGAACGCTTGACGTTCTCGCCCAGCGCAAACTTGACGGTCCGAGGCGCCTCCCGGAAGTGCCACTCGGATTCGGATCGGCCATATTTCAAACGCAGAACCGCATTCTGCCCGCCGATCGTGTTCGCCGATCCGTGCATCGTATGTATACAGGTTGTCCCTCCCGCCAACGCGCGCCACGCACTGAGGTCGCGATGATTGATCACGTCACGAATGCGGACCTCCGGCGTTGCCGACATCGTCGCTTCGTTAACGCCGCCCCTGATACAGATGTGCGAATGTGGATCGATGAGACCGGGAGCCACGCAATAGCCGGCAAGATCAATTTCCAACACGCCCTTGCGCGCCGGCAGGTCTGCGCCAATCTCAACGATCCTGCCTTCCCGAATGAACAGGTCCGTGTCCGCCAGGTCGCCGTCTTCGATCGTCAACAGCGTCGCGTTGCGCAGCATCACATCGCCGCCCGTTTCGAGACGGGGCTTTCGATCCGCTTCGATCTCGCAGAAATACTCGGGCCACTCGATCTTGTTCAGCTTCCTGAGCAGCGCTTCATCCGGGTCTTCCTCTTCTGATTTCGAATCGCCCGCACCGCCCGCCGTCGACTCGGCGGCCGACGCATCCTTCGTGTCGATCAAGTTCTTGTCGGCGGAATCCGATGCTTTCGCAACGTCGCCATCATCTGTGTCCGGCTTCTCTTGCTTTTCAGACTTGTCGTCCCTGGCATCGGGTTTTCCCTCGATTCGAAATGCCTTGCCCTCAATGATCGTCCATCGGATTGTCGTTTCCTTGTCGAACAACGGTCCCGAGGACAGCGTCAGATTGGCAAACGAACCGCGTGCAACGCGGCCCGAGGCGTCCGCGATTCCAAGCAATTCGGCCGCAACACTCGTGAGGGAACCCAGCGCAACATCGGCCGGCAACCCGCGCCGAACCGCCTCACGCAGTCGCTCATGAATCTCCGTTGGATCATCGAGATCAAACGTCGCGAAGGCAAACGAGATCCCTGCCTCGTGTAGTCGAAGGGCGTTATCAACTTCTTCCCCCCACAGTCGTCGCTTTTCTTCGAATTCTCTTCGGGAGATCCAGGCCCGATCGTTCCACGCGTCGTCGAACATCGGCCCGCGATCGGACCATGCACCTGTCGTATCGGCGCCCCGTTCATCCGAGGTCCGGGTTGTCGCAATCTCCTCTGCGCGCATGGGTCCCTTGGGCGGCGTCGGCGCCTCGGACCATTTCGCGCTGAGAATCACGGGGACTTGTTCCTGCTTGAGTCGATCGAC
>JAJDEC010000301.1 GCA_029259995.1 Phycisphaerae bacterium | reverse complement strand
TGAAATCCGATTCGAATGACAAGAGCGGCGCGTCGACGGACGAAGCCAGCGCAACATCCGACGATGGCGATACAGAAGCATCCCCTGCCTTGCACATCGTTCACGACGAAGACGAATCAGAATCCGTGAACGCCAAGACGGAAGAAACGAATTGACAATACCGGGAGATGTTGTGAACGCTCGCGACCTCGAAGCCGCGCGTTCGTAACGTCGACCCTGCCTCAGAATCCGCCCACGATTCGATCCACTGTCCAGTAGAGGCCCACGGCCGCGATCAGCAGCGACTGCGGTATGATAATCGCGGCGCGATACCATTCCTTCTTCCGAAACCAGCCCATCGCGGCAAAGGCGATCGCAATCACAGCAAGCTGGCCGAATTCGACGCCGATGTTGAAACCGACCAGCGACGATGCGAACTGGCCCTTCGGAAATCCCAGCTCAAGCAGAACCCCTGCGAACCCCATGCCGTGCAGCAGGCCGAACGCGAATACAACGACCGGTCGCCAGGGCTTCATGTCTTTCACGACGATATTCTCGATGGCGACATAGGCGATCGACAGCGCGATCAGCGGCTCGACAACATGCGCCGGCAACGAAACGACGCCCCCCATCGCCATCGCCAACGTGATTGTGTGCGCGATCGTGAACGCTGATATCTGCCAGAGCAGCGAACCCAGCTTCGTACTGAGCAGAAACAAGCCGAGCACAAACAAGATGTGATCAAGCCCCTTGGGAATGATGTGCTCGAATCCGAGTATCACGTAGCGACCGAATGTGTCCCGCCAATCCGCCGCCGCGGCGTCGGAGTCGCCGTTGAGGGAATAATCCGGCGAATCCTCGCCCGCCGTTAGCAGGTGCTTTTGCACGTCGCCCCGCCCTTCGTCGACGATCGTGAATTGCGTGATGTCGAACGACCGCGACAGACCGATGCGAAACGCCGTCGCATTCGCCGGAACGCGCCCCTCCAATCGCACGGTCGTCCCCAGCAGCGTCGGCTCGGACGACGTGGCCGCCATCGTCGTCTGATACTCGGGGAAACTCACTTGCGGTCGCATCTTGATGTCATCGAACCGGAGCCGAACCAGTCGACCGATCATCGCGCGAAGATCTTCGATCCGTTTCTCCAGTTCCGCGTCGTCCATGGCCCGGAGCCGCGCGACCGCCGCTTCGGCGGGTTCAGACGGCGCCACGCCGAGCGCCAACGCATCGAGATGCAGACGGATATCCACGAGAAACGTCTTGTCCGTCTTGAAGACGACCAGCGTCTGCGTGACAGTGAAATCGTGCGCGGCCGCGCTTTCCGCACCGCCGAACAGCGCGATCGCGATCAGGAATCCAGTTGATTTTGAATGACTCGTGTGCATCGTGAGCGTTTCACCAAGCTAGGTACGTAATGGGAATCGTTCGTCGTGTGGAACCGGCCAATAGCCGATTCGTTGCGGACGATTGGCCTGTGGCGGATTCAATGAATCATTCTGCATTTCAACTTGGGTAGAATAGCGAGACTTGCGCAACACGAACAGTTCATCGCTCGCCGGCGATCGCACACGTCAATTCTCTCATCTCAATCAACTTATTGCGAACTATGCGATTCATCGCTACCGTTTCGCCATGCCGAAGGCCGCAACGAGTGCCATCTCCCCGCAAGTGCCGCCCCGAGCCATGCATTCGTTGCTGCTTCCCGCATCATGCCTGCTCGCTGCCGTCGCCCTGTTGTGTCGAAATAGTCATGGCGAACTTCTCATTCACGCGGTCTTCGCCGATCTTCTCGTCCTGCCGCTCCTGTACGCCTGGTTCCGCGCACGAAACATTCCCAAGGCCGTCGGATCTACGCGAAGCATCATCGATCTGGCGATTCTGATCGTCGTGATCCTGACGGGATTGGTTCTCTGCATTGTCAAACGCAGTCCTGAACCCGCGTTGATCGCCACGGGCGGCTATCTGCTCGGCACGACGTGCCTCGACGCGCTGGCCAGAGTCTGCTCGAAAGCGCAGGACGCACTACACGCCCCGCTGCACCTCGTCCGCATCATCCTCCCCTCCTGGCTCATCTGCATCCTGATCGTCGCCATTCTGCTCGCCCTGCCGATCGCCACCCATTCAGGCGTTGCGGATTATCGCCACAACTTCGTCAGCCACGTCGTCGGCAGCGCCCATTCGGCCGTCAGTGCCGCCTGCCTCATTGGCACATTCACACTTGACTTCGCCAACGACTACACGCGATTCGGCCAGATCGTCATCGTGCTCCTGACACAGCTTTCCGGCTTTGCTTTCGCTGCCGTCGGCCTTTCACTGGTGCGCCCGTTGCTGCTCAGACCACCATCGCTGAAGACCGTGATGACGACCGCCCTGGTGCTGCAACTGGCGGGTTGCGCCGTCCTCGTCAGTGCGTGGCGAAACGAAGACGCCTCGACCTTGATTGAGAAATGCTGGTGGAGCATCGTGCATGCCGGCTCGGCGATGTGGAATTCGGGCATCACGATGCGCACCGACGGCATCGCAACTTACTTCGTCGATCGGCGCGTGTTTCTGACGATCTCAACACTCGCCATCGCCGGTTCGCTGGGCATCCCCATTCTCTATGAGCTGCTGGCAGGCAAATCGTTACCCAACAGTGCATCGAACATCCGGCTTGGCCGAATCGCCACATTCGACGCGTTTGCCGCTTTCATCCTCTTGCTGCTGACAAGCGCGGCATTGTTCTATCTTGAACATCCCGCATCCGTTCTGGGCGCGCATCGGCCGCCGATCCCCTTCGAACCCAGCGTGAATCAACCCGCCATGGTCGACAGTCGCGGCGCCCCCTGGGTTCTCGCCGTTCTCGTGTCCGCCACGATTCGTTCGGCCGGCCTACAGAGCATTCCCGCCTCGATCGGCACGCTCAGTTGGGGCTCTTACGGCTTGATCCTGGCGTCCATGTTTGTCGGCGGCAGTGTCGCGGGTACCGCCGGCGGTATTCGAACGTCGATGTTCGGCCTCATTTTCACGGCATCTTCCGAAAAAGAACGAGCGTCCAGTCCCAGGAAACAGCAGCCGGGCTCTCTGCGGAAACTGCTCTTCTCTCGCGTCCTGATGGGCGTCGGTCTCTGGATTGTCTTCAACCTTGCCGGCACGGCGCTGCTCAGCGCAACGACGAACGCCGATCGATACGACACGGCATTCGAAGCGATCGCGGCCATCAACAACGTCGGCATGACAACGGGACTCTCCACGCATCTGACAACCAATGGTCGACTCGTCGCCATCATCCTGATGCTGACTGGGCGAATCTGGCCCCTCTACTTCTGGGCGAACACGATTTCGAAAATCATGGATCGTCGAACGCTCAAGCAATCGACTGAATGACCGACATTTCGATGCGCCGATATTCAACCCACGAGGGTCCGGACGCCGCAAGCTCCATCACTGTCTGTCTCGTTAAGATCAAAGGAAGTTGGAAGATCAAACGGAAGTGAGCATCCCAACGATGCTTCGCCGTGCGAGCCTTATTCGGCGGATTCCCCGGCGGATCGATCGCCACGCGCCATGAGCCGCTGCCGATAGAGCAATTCTTCAAGGTAAATGCGATGCCGATTCAACATGTCGCCGATCATGCCCGCAAAGAACATGGACATGCTCAGAATCGCAAATCCGCCGCTCACGAAACCCGCCCACTTGTGCGGCGAAAGGACGCCCGAAGTCAGATAGTGCCAGAGCAGAAATCCGCCCGTCAGTACCGACATCGTGAGGAAGATCCCGCCGATCCATCCGAAGAATCGCATGGGATGATAATCACGATAGCATCGAAAGATGATGCGCGACGTCTTGCTGGCATACTTGAAGATACTGCCGGCCACGCGACTCTTACCGAATTCACGAACGCCCCGAACCCGAATCGGCACTTCGACGATGCGCATGTGCTTGTACGCGAGATTGAGAAACACCTCCTGCGTATAAGTAAAGCGTCCCAGGAGATTGAGGCTCAGCGCCGCCCGTCGATTGTAGCATCGCATGCCGCAGGAGACGTCGTGGAATCGCTGCTTCGTCATGCCGGAAATCAACCGACTCATCTGTCGATTGCCCCAGCGCTTGACCCACGGCATTTCCGGCTCCAGCGCCGGATCCATGAACCGCGACGCCGTTGAGAAATCCGCGTCCCCGGATACGACGGGCGCCACCAGCCGAGGAATGTCTGTCGGATTGAATTGCCCGTCGGCGTCGATGTTGACGATCAAGTCGGCGCCGTGATCGATGGCCTCGTGCAGCGCCGTCTGAAATGCGGAGCCCACGCCGCGCGGCGTCGTGTGGTGGATGACTTCCGCCCCGGCGCTGCGCGCCAGCTCGGCCGTTCGATCCGTACTGCCGTCGTCGATCACCAGCACGTCGACCTCGCCGACGCCCGGCATCGATCGAGGAACCGCCAGAACCACTTTCTCGATCGTCGCTTCTTCATTCAACGCCGGAATCACGACGATCAATCGCAACGGCCGGTCCATCCGCAGGCCTTCGCGATCCTCTCGCGTCCGCCAGCGCAAACCTCGATCCAGGCGTGTCTCTGCACGAGTCGTCGTCATTCCAGAGGATTGTACGGCTGGATCGCTTCCGCGGGAAACGATATGCGAAATGCGGCACGACGAATCCGACAGAGAGCGGATCGCGGCAATTTGGCTGATTCGCTGTGAGGTACCGACGAGAAGACTACTGGGCGACGTCCCTGAATCGATCGTCAATCGGCTGACGGCAGCGGAATCCCGCGTCCGGCTCGTGCCAATGGCAGATCCGACGCTCGCCCAGCCGCCAACAGAGTTCGACACGCTGGCCCTCGTGGATCGCCGGAAAATCGACGATCCCCCGCCGCCAGTCACGCAATTGGCAGCCCACGTCCGCCAATTCGTCGATCAGATCGCGCAATCGTTCGAGGGCGTCCGTGTAGAACTCCTGATATCGCTCCCAGTCGTTCGATCCCTCGATGGGAACCGGCGCCTGCAAGATGTCCTCCAGCTCGCAGACGCTTCGTTGCTGGCCGACGATATCCCTCACGACGCGACTCACAAAGGGAAGTGCGCGATTCGCTTGATCGATCGTGAAAATCCGCCCCGAGTGTTGCGGCCTGAATCGCGGGCGAACTGTTGCGGTTTCGTAGGCTTCCATGCATGCCTCTCAGCAAAAAGACAGTTGTCGTTTTTAGTCCCCCGCGGTCCTTACTTTGTCGAAAGTACAGGTCGCGCCGAACAGTGTCAACGATTCAACAAAGCCCGCGCAGCGATTGTCCGATATGGCAACCTGTCAGATGTGCGCCGTTAGCGGACGGTCCGCGAATAACGTACGAACTCGCTTCAACACGCATTCAAAGTGCGCTGCGTCACGGTCCCGGACCGCTCGAACTGACGTCGAAATTACGACGGCTTACCGGACAGATTTCACGCGGCGCACAAATCACAGCCAGACGCCGGCGCCGATGTGAATCGCCGACGCCGCTGGAGAGAGTCAATCACCTTCCGTATCGAAAAATCCCTGCTGAGAAGCGCGAGTGCAATGCCTCACGCAGACATGCGCTTTCGAATGCGGGGAGTGCGGGCGTCCCGACTGCCCGTTTCTCGCTCTTGTCCAAGTGCGGGCGAGACGCCCACACTCCCCCGAATTCGCTTGCGAATTCGGGGGAGTGGAGGAGGCACTAGACGAGGCGACTCGAACAATTCTGGAGATGACGCGGGCGCGATCATCGCGCGGGCAACGGCAGCCCGAGGCGCGCCATCACCATTTTCAAGTCCGCCCACGCCTTGTTCTTTTCGTCGGGGCTGCGCAACAGATAGGCGGGATGATACGTCGGCATCAATGGGATCGAATCGTCGGCACCGACCGCACCACTCGGAGAAAACGCATGCCACTGTGATCGCAATCGGCCGATCCCGTCGCGCGTATTCAGCAGTGTTTGCGCCGCCGGCGCGCCCAGCGCGACAATGACCTCCGGCTGGACGATTTCGATCTGCCGCCAGAGGTAATTCCTGCATGCGAGTGTTTCATCCGGCGCCGGATTTCGATTGTTGGGCGGTCTGCACTTGAGAATATTGCAGATGTACACATCGGATCGCTTCAGGCCCATGCCGGCTTCGATCATCTTGGTCAGCAATTGACCGGCTCGTCCGACAAACGGCTCGCCCTGCATGTCCTCGTCTTGCCCCGGCGCTTCACCGACGAACATGATTCTCGCATTCGGCGCCCCCACGCCGAACGCCGTCTTCGTCCGAGTCTCCGCGAGCCCGCAATTCGTACAGCCCCTGACTTCCGACTCGTCGATCACATCCAATGCAACCTGACGGCGCTCAATCTCCGCAGCGTCCATCGTGACTCGATGGACCACGGGGCCGGCGGGCGCGCCTTCGCCGGATTGTGTCGACAACGAGATCGGCAACACGCTCGCTCCGAAGAATGCATCCGCTTCGAGACGATCCGTCAACGCCTGAACCAACTCTGAACGTTCCATGGCGACGATGATAATCGACGGCCGAATTCATGTCGTGCGCATGACTCGATGTAATGGCGCTCGACGAATCGCGATCGGCAGATCGCAGCTCGCTGGCCCTGAGTCCGGATCACGCGACGACCCTGAAACCCGAGTGGCCGTCGAATGGCGCGGGGCGACGGCGTGCCCAACTGTGATTTCCTGAGTGGTCCGCCCCGATAGTCGCCACAATAACCTCTTGAAAATTGGCAATACCGACACACGGACTCTGTGTAACAAAGGCACACAGACTTTGATGAGGAGGCAACTGATGACAAATCGCACGGGAATCATCGCTGTCGTGGGCATCGGAATCGTGATCGCGACGGGTTGCGATCCACAGGATGTTGACCGCGCACGGGAGCAGGCGCGAGACGCCAGGAATGCCGCAACGCAGTCCGCCGAAAAAGCGGAGACGTCGTTGAACCGATGATCGAACGCGCGACAGGCAAGGCAAGGGCACTCTACGAGGAAGGCAAACAAGTCGGACAGGAGATGAAGATCCACGCGAGGGAAGCCACGACGCAGACGGCGGATCGAATCAGGTCGGCGACGACTCAGGCGATCGAAAGAGTCAAAGAAGCCGTCAGTGAAGAATCCGCAGACTGATCGCCGTCTACGCATCGATACCGATGCAAGACGATGACGCATCGCCACGCGCCGCGTCTCGACTCGCCGCCACTGCATCCCAAACCTCAACGTCGTCTTCGCACAATCACTTGTCGATAACCAAGACAAGAGTCTTCTCACGATCGATCATGAACACCATCACGCGCACCGAATCAAACGACATTCTCTCAATCGCAATTCTCGGACTGTTCTTCTGCGGCTCCGTCATATCCCCGCGCGCAAAAAACAAGATCCATCGGAATAAACGGCGCTCGTTGCGCGTGTAGACTTCGGGGGCGTAACCTTTTCCCGACCGAAAAGAGCGAGCGTCGATCGAAGTGGCGTTTTTCCGTCGCATACGTGGTCGCATGCGCTGATGCAAATCGGCGATGTGCGACCGTAATGGTGGAGCCTGCGCGCAACGATTCGATCGAGAGGTAGTGTCGGTTAAGCGGAAGATACTGGGAAGCACGCCGTCTCAAGGCCCGTTCACGAATTCCATGGCTGCGCCGCGACGCGCGCTGCGACTTCTGATGCCTTGAGAGACAACAACCGGATGGCAATGCGCACACCCCATGTTCCTTATTTGACTTGAGTGATTGAGAACTGCATCCGGCAACGTCGAACGGGTTGGCGTTTTTGGCCGCGCAGTGGTCCAGCAAGCTTTTCTATCGGGAGGAATGAAGTGTTAAGTACGAGCAACGAAGAGTGTATCTGTATCGGCGCACGGCGCAGGACCGTGCCGTCGACCATGTTGACCGCCATCGCCGCGATTGCTTTCGCCGCGACGGCGAATGCCCAGACATTTCTCATGGACAACACACCGGAATCCACGTGCACGGGCACGTTCTTCGATTCCGGCGGCGCTGCCGGCAATTACGCGTCCGACGAGACTTTCGTCAAGACATTCACGCCGAACACGCCGGGACAGAAGATCGGATTCAACTTCACGTTATTCAGCACGGAGTCCTGCTGCGACGATCTGGCCATCTACGACGGCAACAGCACGGCGGCACCGCTAATTGGCACGTTCGCCGGCACGGCGGGCCCGGGCACAGTCGTTTCGACGGCCGCCGACGGCAGCCTGACTTTCGAGTTCATATCCGATGGTTCTGTTCAGAACCCCGGTTGGGAAGCCACGATCGGCTGCATCACGCCCGGCGCCGGCGGCGCCTGCTGCCTTGGCGACGGTTCCTGCGTCATCGCAAACGACCTGAATGACTGCGAAGTGACGCGAAGTGGCACCTACCAGGGAGACGATACGAGTTGTGCGCTGTCCCCGTGCCCACAACCCGGCGATCTCTGCGATAGCGCCCTCGTCGTCGGATCCGGCACGACCATGCTCAGCAACGTGGGCAATATCAGTGACGATCCCGATCCGAGCTGCGCGACCCCGGGATCGCTCGACACATGGGCGGTCTACACCGTCGAAGTCGACGGCTCGCTTTTGATCGACACCTGCGGAACCTTCCTCGACGTCAGCAACGCGACTGAATTCGACACGATCCTGGCGGCCTACGACGGCGCATGCGGCGGCACGGAACTGGATTGCGATGATGACTGCTCGGGGGCAACGGACCCCGGCCAGACGCTGTGTCATGACGCCCCGCAACTCGGCTCGGCGACACGCGACAGCTGTCTCTGCATCGACAGCGTAACCGTCGGTCAGCAGATCTACATTCAGATTCAGGAATACAACGGCGACAGCTTCGGCAACATCACGCTCAACATCACGCCGAACGGATGTCCTCCGCCGACAGGTCGCTGCTGCCAGGCAGACGGCTCCTGCACGATCGAAGGCGCTGCCGCATGCGGCACGCTCGGCGGCATCTACGGCGGCGACGGATCGGACTGCACAGTCAGCTGCCTCGGCGCCTGCTGTCTACCGTCCAACGGCGGCTGTGTCAGCGAAACCGAAGCCTCCTGCACCAACGCCGGCGGAAGCTACGGCGGCGATGAAAGCGAGTGCTTCACCTACGACATCAACACGGGCACCAGCAACGGCGGCGTCATCTGCGAAGGTTCCTGCACGGATCTCACGATCCTTCGCAGCAGCCCCGTGCAGGCGGCCTCGATTGACATGACCTTCGATAACAACCTCGCGACGCAGGACGGCCTCTCCGGAAGCTGTGGCGACGGCGGTGCACTGAACATGCACAATGACGCGGTCTTTCGCTACCTCGCCATTTCCGATGAGAACGGTCCTTGCGACGTCACGGTCACCGTCACGCCGACGGGCTACGACGCAGTGCTCGTCGTTCGCTCAGCCTGCGACGGCACGGAACTGGCGTGTTCCGACGTCGGTATTTCGGGCGGCGCGGAATCGGTCACGATCCCTGGCTACGGCCCGGGCAACCTGTTCATCCAGGTCGGCGACTTCGGAACGACCGAAGGCGGCGGCGCCACGCAATTGCAAGTCGATTGCAGCACCGCCACGGGCGCATGCTGCATCGGCAGCGGCTGTGACATCCTGACGGCGGGCGACTGTCTGCTCGCGGGCGGCACCTACAAAGGTGCGAATACCGAATGCGCCACGAGCTGTTTCGGCGCCTGCTGTGTGAGCAATGGTTCGTGCTCTTCGGTCACGGAAGCTTCCTGTAACTCAGACGGTGGCAGCTACCAGGGCGACGGCGTTGCTTGTACGCCGAATCCCTGCCCGCAGCCGCCGGCCAACGACACGTGTGGCACCGCTCTGGAAGTCACGTGCGGCACAGGCACGCTCTTCGGCCAGACGATTGATCTCGCCGCCCGGGATTACAGCCTTCTGGACGATGTCGGGCAGAGTTGCACGACCTTTGAGTCCCTTGGACCGGATGTCGTGTACGAATTCACGCCGAACGAAAATATCGAAGTCAACGCCGGCATGGCCAACGTCGTCGGGTTCGACGCATCCTTCTATGTGGTCACCGACTGTCTGGATCCGACGGGAACCTGTGTCGCAGGCGATGACTCCGGCGGGACTGAAGAAGTCACGTTCACGGCGTTGGCCGGCACCACGTACTTCATGATCGCGGATTCCTGGCTCGCCAGTGCGGCAACTGCCGATCCGGCGCCGGGAACGTCGTTCGACTTCTTCATCTCATGCTCAGTCACTTGCGAAACCTGCCCAGGTGATGTCAATGGTGATACCGTGATCGACGGCGCGGACATCCAGCAGTTCACGAACTGCTACATCGCCGAATTCGGCGGCACTCCGTCTGGAGCGTGCGCGTGTGCCGACGTCAATGAGAACGATACGATTGATGACCTGGACATTCCTGCATTCGTTGCGGCCGTCCTGAACGGCGGCATCTGCAATCCGGGCGCCTGCTGCTATCTCGATGGCGGCTCGGCCACGTGCGTCGTCACGGACGAAGCCGGATGTTCGATGCTCGGCGGCGACTTCACGCTTGGCGGCGATTGCACTGGCGATCCCTGCCCGGCCGGTCGATGCTGCTCCAACTTCGGCTTGACTTGCGACGACATTCCGGAGCTCGAGTGCATTGCGCTCGGCGGCGATTTCTCAGCCCTTCTCGATTGCACCAACGACGCCTGCCCGATCATCTCGGAGAACGATACCTGCGAAACGGCGACGATCATTCCGTCCCTGCCGTTCTTCGCAAATGCCGATTGGAGCACGGCCTCCGCGGACGGCCCCGGCGGCACCTGCGATCAGTTCGCGCCCGTCACCACGATGTCGAATGACCTCTGGTGGGAATACACGGCCGCACAGGATTGCACGCTCCAGATCACAGTCACAACGGACAGCTCCGGTCTGTTTGATCCGATCATCGTCGTTCGCGATGATTGCACCAACCTGAATGAGCTGCTCTGCAGCGGCGAAATCGGCGACAACATTCCGGAAGTCGCCACGATCGCCGTCACAATGGGCACGACCTACTTCATCCAGGTCGGCGACGACGGCGGCTCGCCCGACGGCACGCCGGGAACGATCTCCGTGGACTGCCTCATTGCAGGCAGCGGCTCCTGCTGTCTCGATGCGGGTGGTTGCACGCTGGTTTCAGGCGGCGTCGCCGAATGCGACGGACTCAACGGCACCTACAACGGCGACGGCTCCGATTGCCTCTCTGTCATCTGCGGCGGCGCCTGCTGTCTCACCAACGGCTCCTGCGTCGATGCCCTGACGGGCTCCGACTGTGAAGACAACATCGGCGGCGTCTATCAGGGCGACGGCACCGAGTGCGCGAGCACAAGCTGCCCACAACCGCCGCCCGCCAACGACGATTGTGTCAATGCGACCGTCATCGTGTCACTGCCGTTCTCCCAGGACGACGTCAATCTGCCATCAGCCACGGATGACTTCAACGTGTTTCCGGATTGTCTGAGTTCAAGCTGCGATACGGGCATGAACGTCAACAACGGCGTCTGGTATATCTACACGCCGCCTGTGGACTGCAATGCGACGATCACCGCGACCGGCCTCGACGGGGCAACAAGCGTCTGGTCGGGCCCGGACTGCAACAGCCTGACGCAGGTCGCCTGTTCCGATCCGCCAACGCTGAACATCAGCCTGACGGGCGGTACGCAGTACTGGATTCTCGTCAGCAACTGGACGTGCACGTCCGAACCGACGGCGCTCGTCGACTTTTCGATGGACTGCACGATACCGCCGCCACCGCCGGCCAACGACGCCTGCGTCGACGCGATCGCTGTGTTCACCGGCGCCAACGCCGGCGGCAACAATTGCAGCGCATCGTTGACGGATGACGCAGAAGTATCTTGCCAGGCCGATTCGGGACTCGACGTCTTCTACGTCTGGACGGCCGATTGCACGGGCACAGCAACCGTTGACACGCTCGGCAGTGCATTCACAACCGTCAACGACACCGTCCTGACGATCTTCGACGCCTGCGGCGGAACGGAGATCGCCTGTGACGACGACGGATCCGGCCTCTTGTCAATCGTCACGTTTCCATGCACATCCGGCGTTGACTACGTGATTCGAGTCGCCGGTTACGACACGGGATCCGTGATCCGATGCGGCGAAGTGAATCTCAACATCGCGTGCGCTCCATAACGCACCAGGTCGTCACGACTCAATGCGTTCACGCCGAACGCATTGACGACTGAATGAGAATCCATAAACCATGGGCGTCGTTGTCTTCGGGCAACGACGCCCTTTCTCATGGACCCATATGAAAATCGGACAATACGAAACCCAACACAGGATCAGCAGCCGCACCATCGTGGACTCGCCTGAATTGCATCCCCGCCATTGCCCCAACCCGATCTGCGCCCTAGAGTCTCTGCAAAACCCACTCAGGAGCCACGATGAGCAAGAGCAAAGTCGCCATCCTGCGGACCAGCCCGCGGACCATCTTCGAAGACTATCACAACCTGTTGAACCTCGCGGATTATCAGGACGTCGTCGCGAAAGACGCGGACACGGCCCTCAAGATCAATATCAGCTGGCATTTCTTCTTCCCCGGCAGCAGCACGACGCCTTGGCAGCTCGACGGCGTCATCCGCGCCATGAAGAAGGACGGCTACGATCCCAACCTCATCCACGGCTGCCACAACAGAACTGTCGTCATCGACGCCCATCTCGGCGAAACCGAGAACAAGCAGGTCCACGTCACCGACGCCCACGGTCTGCGCAACGTCCATCTCTACGAAGGCGAAGAGTGGATTCACATTCGCGACGCTGTCGGTGATCTGGCGGACAAGTTCACGTGCCTGAACGAAGTCTACCCAAAGGGCTTCCATATTCCCAAGCGATTCATCGGCGAGAACATTATTCACCTGCCGACTGTCAAGACGCACATCTTCACGACGACAACCGGCGCGATGAAGAACGCCTTCGGCGGTCTGCTCAACGAGCATCGACACTGGACCCATCCCGTCATTCACGAAACGCTCGTCGACCTGCTGATGATCCAGAAGAAAATTCATCGCGGCGTCTTCGCCGTCATGGATGGCACCTTCGCCGGCGACGGCCCCGGCCCGCGATGCATGATCCCGCACGAAAAGAACGTGATCCTCGCGAGCAGCGATCAAGTCGCCATCGACGCCGTCGCCGCGAAGCTCATGGGCATGGACCCGCTCAGCATCAAGTTCATCAAGATGGCCCACGACATGGGTCTCGGCTGCGGCGATCCGCGCGAGATTGAAATCGTCGGCGATGCGGAAGCCGGCGCCGAAAACTGGAACTTCGTAGGTCCCTTCAAGAAAATGACCTTCGCGTCGCGCATGCAGCACAAGATCTATTGGGGACCATTGAAGAAGCCGATCGAATGGTCGCTCAAGACCGTCCTCGCCCCCTGGGCCTACATGGCCAGCGTCATCTACCACGACAGCTTCTGGTATCCGATGAAGGCCAAAGCGATGATGCGCAAAGTCCTCGACGGCCAGTGGGGCCGCCTCTTCCGCAACTGGGAGAAGCTCAAGCCGGATGAAAAGGGATTCGAAACTGTCGGCGACGAGCCCGCGGAATTGAAGCGAACCGGCTTTAGGGCGTTCATCAAATCACTCGGAATTCTCGGCACCTGCTTCAAGGAAGCGCCGGAGTTTCACGCAAGAAAACGACGCGCCGTGCAATCGAAGCAACATTCCGGCGCCCGATGACGGCGGCACGTTCGGCATGGGAATGCCTGTATTGATCTGGGCAAGTCGGTATAATCCAGAGATTCTCCGCATTAGAAAGGGTCGATCGCCATGTCCGATGCAGTCACCGAGATCGTGCCACACGAACAATACCTCGTCGTCCGTGTCCTCAAGAGCACCCTGGACGATGCCTCGACGAACCAGCTGCTGGAGGATGTCTACGCCGCGGCCCCGGACAAACCGCGGGCGCCAATCGTCATCGATCTCGGCGCCGTCAAATTCGCCCCCAGCGTCGCCCTCGGCTCACTCGTGCAATTGACCAATAGCTTCAAGTTCGACGAACGCCGCTTCATCCTGATCGGTGTGTCGGATCGCATCATGGGCCCGATTCGCGTGACGCGCCTCGATCGCGTCCTCGAAATCCGCGACTCCCTCGACGACATCTCGTAATAATGGGTGCCACTGGGTGCTTGCCA
>JAJDEC010000031.1 GCA_029259995.1 Phycisphaerae bacterium | reverse complement strand
GAACGCTTGGCGGACTCTCCCGGCTTGCCGATCATCGATTGGACGCCAAGATGCTGCAGGGGGTCTTCAACGGCGTTGCGGCGTTTTCCCAGTACCTGGAAGACCTGAACTTTCAGATCGAGACACAGGACGGCGCGAAGGTCGCGCCCAGCGGCGGTCGCATCCTGTTTATTCCCGGCCACGAAGATCATCTTGAAAGCACGGCGTATCTGCATCTGGCGATGTCGACGTCGCCGGCCCATTCTCGATACAAAGTCGAGTTACTGGAGCTGTCCAAGACGCTGTTGTTCGCTGAGTTGTCGGATGGCAGCATGCGACTGATTCTGGGAAAATTGCCGGAGGACGCGCCGACACCCAAGGAGGATCGCGCCGGGGCAACGGCCCTGGCTGCGTTGGCGCAACAATATGCCCTGACGAAAGATGCAAACATCGATACGACGATGCTTGAGACGCTTGCGTACTACTCGTCGCGGGAGTCGGACCTGAGTGCGGATGCGGCGGCGTGGCTGATTCGGGCGTATGCGCAGCAGTACATTCATACGGGACAGCCTCGCTACGAAGCGTTCGTCTTCATGATGGCGGATCGGTTTGCGGGACTGCAGTTGACGCCTGAGAACAGTGCCTATCCTGAGCTTTGGGGCGCGATCACGCCGTCGAAGACGATCCCAGTGGGCGCTCGAACCGGGTTGTATGTTTCCGCATTGTCCGATGCCTTGCGCGTCGCGCGTCGAACCGGCGATTCGGATCGCGTTCATCGATATGAACGGGCCGTATCTCTTGGGGCGAGATTCATTCTGCAGCTCGAGTTCAGCGAGATCGGCGCTTATTACGTCCGCAGCAAGATTGACGTGCTCGGCGGGATTCGCTCGGAACCCTGGGATGCGGGCATCAAGGCCGATCATTGCGCGATCGGCGTCAGCGCGTTGATTGACGCACGGAACGCACTCTTCAAATAGCCGCTTCCAACGGGGCATTGATCGATGTTGTCGATCGGCCGAGATTGCGCGACATTGGCGTCGTTGCGCTCAAAATGCAGACTCGTGGGCGCGTTTTCTTCCGTTTCTCGTGCAACAATTTCCATCGCAACGATTGCCTGCAAGGTGCAAAGGGCGAGCAATCCGCATTTGTAGGGCTGCCAGCAGTTCTTGCCGACTGTCGATTGATGCGCGTCCGAGAAAAATGCGTCAACGCGACGGCGCATGTTCCGCCGATATTTCACTTGCCTGACAGGGGGCAACATCCGCCTAGCCATGCCCGAGTGCGCCGAACCGGCGCTTTGCGAAACGCGGGGCATGCATGGCGGTTTCATTGCCGACTCCTGTCGCAGGCCGGGAAACGAATGTCTGCGGAAGTCGAAACACAACCTGGATCCCCCAAGCCCGGCTTATTCGCGCCGCTGGCTGGTCGTTGGCAAATCCCGATGCTTGCCATGGCGTTGCTCGTGTTCGGCGCGGGCGTCATGCGCGTTGTCGTGTCGTATGAACCGCTGACGTTCGCACAGAAATGCGCGAAGCTGGATGCCCTGCAATCGAAGCGGTGGTTGACGCGGGCGCACGCCTATGTGCTATACGTCCTGAAGGACACGGAATTGCCCGCGAACGAGCGGGCCGAACTTCATCGACGGCTGGTCGGGATCACGCACCAGGTGGAGGTTCCGCAGCGGGATCACGATTCGGAAAACTGCCGGAGCATCATCTCAAACTTCAAGACGGCGGCGAATCTGGGGGCGATTCCGACGGCGGCCGACTGGTACGCGCTGGGATGCGCTTACGACTGGACGGGCCGACCACGGGACGCGATCAGCGCCTATCGGCAATCGATCGTGGAAAACGTCGAGCGAGCGGATCGCGTACATCGTCGACTCGTCGAGATGGTGACGGGGCCGGGCGAACCGATCGGTCCTCAGACGGTGCCCGATCTCGACGCAATTCTGCTGGATGAAGACGCATCTCCCGTGAACTATTTGTGGGCGATGGAACAGAAAGCGCGATGGCTGCTGGACGGCGGTCATGTCGAGGAGGCGTCGGCCGTTGTCGCCGGGGGTCGGGATCGACTTGCGGGAACGACCGAGGCGCCGGCGGTTGCCTATTCGGAAGCGCTGTGTCTTCAGGCCAGGGGCGACGGCGAAGGCGCCATGGCGCGATTGCTCAAGTTGCAGAGCGATTGGCCGGTGCATGACGAATTGTGGGGACGATCGAAGTGGCTCATGGGTCAGCTGCAGGCGGCGGACGATCGTCCGCAAGCGGCGCTGTCACAATTCGAGGAAGTATTGGCGTCGTTTGTCGAAGGCAGTCTGCACGATGCCTGCGAGCTCAGTCGCGCCAAGGCGCTGATCGCTCTGGAACGGTATGAACGCGCATTGGATGTGTTGGGCGAGATCGCCGCGAATGCGCGAAATGGTCGAAGTCGGTACTACGGCCCCGAACAGATTCGAGACCTGGTCGCGAATGTCGGCGAGTTGATGCAGCGGGAAGGTCGGGACGCCATCGCGGTCCGCTATCTCGAACTGGCGTCGACGTTGCTGGACGATGATGCGATCGAGTCGCGGGGTTTGCTGCTCAGTCAGATCGCCGACGGTTACGCGCGGCTTGCGGAACCGCCCGTGGATTCGCCGGACGCCGAGCCCGTCCGTGCGTATCTTCGAAGGGCGGCGGAGCTGCGCGAACAGGCCGCCGAGTTGTGGGAGACGAATGCGGCATTTGCCGTGCGTGAATTGCGAAAGTCGGCGGATGCCTATGACGCGGCGGGCATGACGGATGCCGTGATCGCGACATTGGACAAGCTCGTCACGGCGCATCCGGCGGATCTGGGTCGGCCCGAGGCGATGCTGCGACTCGGTCGCGCCTATCAGGCGATCGGTCGCCACGGCATGGCGATCCAGACGTTTGACTCGTTGATCGCTGGCTATCCGCGTTGGCGAGAGAGTCAGTTGGCGATGAATCCCCTGGCGGAGTCGCTGTTGCGGCTTGGTGGTGAGTCCGCCGAACGCGGCGTGGCGATCCTTGTGGACATCGTTGACGACCTGGGACCGGACCCTGTGTTTACGCCGGACGCCGTTGAATATCGCGATGCGTTGATCAAACTGGCGGAGCATCTCGCCAAGGCGCCGACGGCTGCGACGGCGGAAGGCCGACGTGACACGCAGGCGCGACTGGCCGGCGCGATCGCGCGTATCAATGACGCCTTGTCGCTCTATCCGGATTATCCGGCGCGACCTCGGCTTGAATTTCTTCGAGCGGAATCACTGCGGCGAACGGCGCGAATGATCCTGGATGACGAAACGGCGATGCAGGAGTCGTCGGCGTCTGAGGAAGTGCGGGCGCGATTGTCTGCGGCGCTGTCGGATTATCAGCGCGTTCGCGATGCCCTGGCGCGGGTTGATGAACCGTCGCTGAGCGAACTGGATCAGACCTATCTGCGGGCCACGTATCTGTATGTAGGCGATTGCCTGTTCGATCTCGGCCGGCTCGACGAAGCCGTCGAGGCGTATCGGGAAGCGGCGTGGCGTTACGAGAATGATCCGATTGCCGTCGCCGCGGCCATGCAGGTCGTGCACTGTTTCAATCGTCTCGGGAACGCTGATGAATCGCGCGCCGCCTTGGGTCGAATGCGATGGCTCGTGGAGAAGATCCCGTCGGAGTCGTTCGAGGATCGAGGCGGAATGTCGCCGAAATCGTATTGGTTGGCGCTCCTGGATCGCATCGAGCGGACAGGTGTATAGCCACGTGCGAAAAGGATGAGTATGGGCAATGCGACAGTCGAACAAAACGTCGGGCGTGTGATCGAACTCCTTCGGCATCAGCGAACGCTGTATCGGAAGTTGCGATCGTTGGCGGAGCGTCAGAAGTCGCTGGTCGTGAGTGACGATGCGAGCGCTTTGATCGGTCTGCTGGCGGAACGACAGCGCCTCGTGGACGGGCTTGTGCAACTGAACGTGCAGCTGGCGCCGTATCGCGAGAACTGGACGGAGTTCTACCAGGGATTGGGCGAGCCGCAGCGCGTGGAAGTGTCAGACCTGCTTGAGGAAGTGAACGCCTCGTTGGGCGCGATACTGCGGGATGACGCGCGGGATACGGCGATGATGACGGCGCGGCGCGAGCGAATGGCGATCGAATTGGGCGAAATCGGCGGCAGCCGGAAGGCGCACGCCGCATACGCCAGGAGCGGCGGCGGTGCAATGAACCAGGCGACGGACGCAAAGGCTTAGATCGAATGCAACAGACGGCGGAACAAGTACAACCCATTGATCAGCAGCGTGAACTCGGTGCGATCATTCGCGCCTACAGCGACGTCACGGATCGGCTGAAACTGGCGCACGATCAACTGACGGCGGAAGTCGCACGACTGAGTCAGGAGCTCAAGCTCAAGAATGCGGAGCTGCGCCGGAAGGATCGGCTGGCGGCGCTGGGGGAAATGGCCGCGGGGCTGGCGCACGAGGTGCGAAACCCGCTGGGCGGCATCGCGTTGTACTCGTCGAAACTGGAACGCGATCTTGCGGATCGGCCCGAGTCGATGATCGCGGCGTCGCGGATCACGCGTGGCGTACGTGAACTGGATCGGCTCGTCTCCGAGATACTGGACTTCGCGCAGGAGGATCGACTCGAACGGCAGAGCGTGCCGCTCGGTTCGGTACTCGTGATGGTCGAGGAGGGCGCCGCGCACTGGTCGGAACGAACGGGCGCGATGTTGCTCGTCGATCCCGGGGCGCGGGACGTGGCGACGTATTGCGACGCGCAGCGCCTCAGGCAGGTTCTGCTGAATCTCGCCATCAACGGATTGCAGGCTGCGGGCGAGGGCGGCCGTGTCCAGATCACGGCGAAACGGCGGGGCAAAGAGACGCAAATCGATATCTGGGACACGGGCTCCGGGATTCCGGCGGAGGTGCGCGATCGCATCTTCAATCCGTTCTTCACAACGAAGGACACGGGAACGGGACTCGGACTGGCCATCGTACATCGCATCGTCGAAGCGCATGGTGGAACCATTCGCGTGACGGCAGATGCAAAGACGGGCGGCGCGAGGTTTGTCATTCGGCTGCCCGATACATCGGATTTGAAGACACAGGATAAACACGGTTCGGAGTCGGATCGTCGGCGCGTCGGTAGCGCCGCGGGCGGATCGTAAGACTGCGGCGACACTGAGGCGGCGAATTGCCGTCCAAGACTGCTCAGGGAGGAGCCTTTTCATGGCGCGTGTGTGTATTGTTGATGACAAGGATGTCATGCGGGATTCGCTGACCGATATTTTACGCGGTCAGGGACATGACGTACGGGCATTTGCCGATCCGCAATCGGCATTGGGGGACGCGGCGATCAGCGCATGTGAAGTGATCGTCTCGGACTTGAAGATGCCGTCGATGGACGGCATCGAGTTTCTGCGAACGTTGAGGGCACGCGGTCTTGAGACGCCGTTTGTTCTCATGACGGCGTACGCGAGTGTGCCGACGGCCGTCGAGGCGATGAAGCTCGGTGCGTTCGACTACATCCAGAAGCCGTTTGAATCGGATGCGATTGCGATCGTGATCGAGCGGGCGGCGTCGATGGGTCGATTGCGCGGAGAGAACGAGACGCTTCGTGCGACGCTCGAGACGCTGGAGGATCGATCGGAGCTGATCGGCGACAGCCGGGCGATGCGGCACGTTCGAAGCCAGATTGAGAAAGTGGCGCAAAGCCAGGCGACGGTACTCATCCAGGGCGAGAGCGGAACCGGCAAGGAGCTTGTCGCCCGCGCGATTCATGACGCATCGCAGCGCGCGACGGGCGCGATGCTCTGCGTGAACTGTGCGGCGTTGAGCCCGACGCTTCTCGAAAGCGAACTCTTCGGACACGAACGCGGCGCGTTTACCGGCGCGGATCGTCTGCGCAAGGGGCGATTCGAACTGGCGGCGGACGGAACGCTGCTGCTGGATGAAATCAGCGAAGTCTCCATGCCCGTGCAAGCCAAGCTGCTCCGCGTGTTGCAGGAACGCGAGTTCGAGCGCGTCGGCAGCAGCGTCACGCGGCGAACGGAAGTGCGCGTCATCGCGACGACGAACCGCGACCTGTCCGAATGGGTTGCACGCCGGCGGTTCCGCGAGGATCTGTTCTTCCGGATCAGCGTCCTGCCGATCACATTGCCGGCACTGCGCGATCGCCGCGATGATATTCCGAGGCTCGTCGAGTACTTCCTCCATCGCATCGCGCGGCGCGAAGGTCGCGAGACACTCGCCGTCACGACGCGGGCGATGTCGATGCTCGAGAGCTATCACTGGCCCGGAAACATCCGCGAGCTGCAGAACATCTGCGAGCGCGCGGCGGTTCTGTGCCAGAGCGAGAAGATCGACGGCGCGATGATCGAGCCGTGGTTGATGACGCCCGATGTGCGGCTCGACAATCTGTCGCGACCACTTCGCCCGGGTCATCTGATGGAAGACATGGAGCGGGCGCTGATCGAGCAGACGCTCGTGAAATTCAACGGCCATCGCGAGAAGACGGCGAAATCACTGGGTATCGGCGTGCGTACGTTGGGTATGAAGCTCAAGCGATGGCGCGAAGAGGCGGCGGCTGCGGCGCAGAACCAGCGACTGGCCGGTTAAGGGCTGGTTGTTGGGTGTGGGGCCGCCTGCTGGCGGCACTTGGAGCGTCTTGCGTGCAAACGTAGCGTCCGCCCTCTGTGGCGGACGACGAATGGAGCGGCGGCCGCAGGATGCTAACGACGCATCGGCCGTCGGGATCGTCGGCCCCCACAGAGGGGGGCCGCTACGCCTCGTGTCGTTCTGTTTCAGCCGGTGCCACTGCGCGTTTCTCGCGCAATCGTTGCGCGGATGTGCAGCGATTGCGGGTCGCTTCGGCGGCAGGGTCAATAACGTCCGGCGTCGTGCCACGGAGCAAAGGTTCGCTGCGTGGCACGGCGCTTGCTTAGTGAGACTGCATGGCGTGCGAAGGCACGTCGGAGGTGACGAGTGTTCCTGCAAGATGTAACCAGCGGCGGTGCGTTTCCGATGCTGCAGAAGACAATTGCCTTCGCTGAGTCGCGCAATCGCGTTCTGGCGGAGAACATCGCGAACGTCACGACGCCCGGCTATCGGGCGAAGCAGTTGAACGTGGATTCGTTTCAATCGGCGCTCGCGGAGGCAAGCGCGAACCGCAAGGACGGCGGCAAATTTGAGCTGCCGGAAACGAACGAAGTCAAGCTGGATGGAAACGGACATCTTCGCGTGCAGCCGAGTTATGTGCCCACGCAGAATCAGCTGTTCCATGACGGAACGAATGCGAGCATCGAGCGGCAGATGGCGGAACTCGCGGAGAACACGATGACGCATCAGGCCGCGTCAGAGCTCCTGAAGGGGTATTTCGACGGCGTTTCGAAGGCGATTCGCGGTCGGGTTCAGTAACAGAATGATCGTCGACTGGATCGCGCAACAGATGCGCGTCGTCGGCAGAATTTGACGGGATGACATAACGACATGTACGGCGCACTGGATATCAGTACTTCGGGACTCGTCGCCCAGCGGGCGCAGATCGACACGATCGCGGGCAACATCGCGAACGCGCAGTCGACGCGGCGACTCGATGGCGCGTCGGGGCCGTTCCTGCGTCGCGTCGCGCTGTTGCAGGAAGGCGATGGCGCCGGCGGCCGCGGCGTTCATGTGAAGGATGTCGTTGAGGATCGCGTGCGGCCCACGAAGAAGGTCTACGATCCGAGTCATCCGCAGGCGAATTCAGATGGCATTGTCGAGTATCCGAATGTCGATCCGATGGTCGAGATGGTCAACGCGATGGTCGCCGTGCGAGCCTACGAAGCGAATGTGACGGCGATGGAGGCGACGAAGTCAATCATTGCGAGTTCGCTTCGGCTGTTGGCGTAGTTCAGTGAGGATTGTCGTCGCGTGACGGAGACGCGCGACGTTTAGCAGCGATTCGGCAGGATGCCGGTGGGAAGACTGTGACAGTTTGGAGTGGTCATGGCAGATCCTTCAATTAGTGGGAATGGACTCGATCTCCTTCGGGCGATCGGTGGGCAGCAGAACCAGGCGCCGGGGGCGACTACGCAGCCGGCCGGCGAAAAGGACTTTCGTTCGTTTCTGATCGAGAGTCTGGAGAAGGTGAATCAGCTTCAGACGGAAGCGGATCAGGGCGTGCAGAAGTTGTTGACGGGGGAAACGGATAACGTCGCCGAGGTATTCAGCGCCAGCAAGAAGGCTGGCGTCGCATTCGATCTCCTGATGGAGATCCGCAACAAGCTCGTGGACGCATACAACGAAGTGCAACAGATGCGCGTCTAACGAGACGCATTGAAGCCAAGCGGTGCTTAAGGACGAGCGCCGGCCGAACAGCGCAAGATAATGGACTATCTGAACAAACAGCTCGAGTACATACGCAAGCAGCTCGGTACGCTCACGCGTTCCGGCCAGATCGCCGCGGGGCTGCTGATTCTCCTCGTCGTGATCGGCGCGGCGTGGATGGCGAGCTACTACGGATCGGGTTCGTCCTGGACGGCGCTGCTCGAACAGTCTGTCGCTCCGGAAAACGCCCAGCGAATTCAGTCGGAACTGGCCATCGTCGGCATCGCCTCGAAAGTGGAAGGGGATCGGATTCTGGTTCGCGGCGGCGAAGATGCGAGACAGCGATCGCAGGCGATTCTCGCACAGAAAGGCGCGCTGCCGAGCGACATGAGTCTCGGTTTCAATTCGCTCATCGAAAAAAGCAACCCATTCATCGGCGACAAGGAAATGGATCGGCGCTGGAACGTCGGCCTCCAGACGGAAATCGCAGGCGTCATCAAGCGTTTCGGCGGCATTCGCAATGCGACCGTGCTGATTCAGGTACCGCGGAAGCGCGGCTTTCTGATGAGCTCACGGGAGAAGGGCAGCACCAGCGCGAGCGTCAATGTCGAAACGGACTACGGTTCGTCGTTGAACGATTCGCAGGTCATGGCGATCTCCAATTTCGTCGCCGGCGCCGTCGAAGGACTGACGCCGATGAACGTGAGCATCACGGACGGCGCTCGTCATTATCGAACGCCGGATCCGCGCGAGTCACTCGCGACCAACATGCTCGACAAGCAGCGCGATGAAGAGAAGCACTATCGCGAGATGATCTACGATCAGCTTCGCTTCGTGAACGGTCTCGTTGCCAACGTCCGCGTCAAGCTTCGCGATGAAGAGGCAAGCATCGAGAACAAGGAACTCGGCGGCAAGCCGGCAGTCAGCAGCGAGACGGAGGAAACGTCGGAAACGAAGAATTCCCGCACGGCGACGGGGCCGGGCGTCCGACCGAACCAGGGAGCGAGCGTCGGCGACGGGGGTTCCGGCAATACCAGTACCACGGCGAAGACGAAGACGGATTTCAGCGATCAGCGCGACATCAAGTTGACGTCGATTCGACGACCGATGGGTCTGCTTGACACGTTGACGGCGTCGATCAGCGTGCCGCACAGCTATCTCGAAGGCGTGTATCGCAAGACGAACGCCGTTCCCGACGATCAGCAGATCACGCACGAGCAGATCGAGGCGATCGCCGCCGTGAAGCTGCCCGAGTTTTCCAAGCAGATCGAGATGCTGATTCAGGAGAATCAGAATCAGGGCCAGCAGTTGGCGCAAGTCGCGGTCGATTGGCATTACGACATTCCCATGCAGCCC
>JAJDEC010000004.1 GCA_029259995.1 Phycisphaerae bacterium | reverse complement strand
GATCCAAACGATCGCTCGGACCGCATTTCTTGTTGGCGGCGTCAAGCTGATCCTGCGTCACGCCGGCGTCTTCGATCAGGATTTGCCCAAGATTCACAAACCTACCCTCGATGCAGTCCATCGCTGTGGCGAATGTATCGTTCGCCAGCGGCTGAACGTCCATGTTCATGCCCCGTGCACTGTTCTGCGCTGTTCCAGCTTCGATCATATCGGACGAACGCTCATCTGGCGCTGCGAGTCGCCGTGGATGTCCTCAACACTCTTTTATCAGGAAGTGGGGCCCCGGGTTGCAGCAGATCCGTCGTTTCGGACGCCGAGGCGGGATTTGCCGCTCATTGCGGCGTTGGCGGGGAGCTATGCGACAAGTTCATGATCCCGGGGCCTTCCCAGGCCCAGCGATCATCGAGGGACCATCGAAACGCGGCGATCATCCCGGCGTACTCACAGGCGGCGTGGAATACCTGTTCGTCCGAGGCCTTGGAAACGTTGACGCCGTAGATTCGGAGCCGCTGCGTGACGGCAATTTCCGTATCTCGCTGGAACGCCGGGTCGCTTCGAGCGTCCGGATCGTGCCGAAGACGCTGCTCATGGACCAGTCGCCAAAGGTCGGTCTGCACTTGCGCCAGCTTGGCTCGAGAGTCGTTGATGCATCGAAGATCCTGACCATCGGGCAGGGGATCGAAGTCGATCGGAGATTGCGGATCCACATGCGGAAACAGCCAGCAGAGTGCGCAGAATTCGCCCCACACCTGTCGCAATCGCACAATCAGCTCGCCGGACGAGTAGGTCTTGAGCGTCTGCGTGTCGAGGAGGATGTCGCGATTCCGACGGACAGGTCCGGGGGAGGGCGTCCGGATATCCGTCAGCTTCTGGTCCGGATCCCGTCGCTCGATGAAGACCCGAAGTGTGACAACGTTCGCCTGCGTCGCGCGGGCGGCGCTGCGGATCTCATCAATCGAACGGGCGGACACAGAATTTAGGGATTGCGGGAGCTCCATGGGCCTGATTCTATAGGACGAGCGGAATTGCTTCGAGGGGCTGTCGTTACGTTCCGACGTGTTAACGGTCACACACCGACAGCATATTGGCAATCTTGACGAATCTGCGTTTTCAGTGCCGTGAGAGCCGTTCCAAACGTTGACTTCCTTCTTCACATCTTGGTAACATGAATGACGGTTTCCTATTGCAGGATACGCTCAGTTTTCCACTGGCCACCTCGCAACGACCAGCCAGTGTGACGCGCTGTTTCCAGGCAATGCATACGGGTGGAGCCGAATCTGGGAGGTGGAATTGATTTCTAGGGGTGGGGCTCTGAAGAGTCTGAATCATTTTCGTGAGACAATGTTGTAGCGTGCGGCGTGTGACGGCGCGATGCGCGTATAGCGCTGCGCCGTTCGATGCGCTGACTCGCGTCTTAAGCAAACAGAATTGTGACTGGTTTTTTTTGGAAGGAGCATCTGAAATGACAAGAAGGCTACTGTGTATTACGGCGTCCCTGGCACTGTGTATGTGCTTTGGACCGTCGGCAAACGGGCAGGATCGCCCGACGAATTGGTCCGGTCCGCAGGTCAACGATCAGGCGGACGTGAACGAGAGCATTGACGGCGTCGCCGAATATGTGCCGACTGCGGGCGCACCCCGCGGTGGCGCGACATGCGGTCAGGTCGTCTATGACTCGCTCACACTCATCAGCGGCACGGGTGCCGACATCACGGGCGGCGGCGAATTGGCTCGCAGCCTCGGTGATACCGTCACGCTGGCGGGCACGGATCGAGACATCTGTCGCGTATCCGTCCTGCATGGCTCGCTGACGGGCGCTCCGTACAACCTCACGCTGCGCATCTACAACGGCTGCCCCGTCGCTGGCGCAGCGTTGCCGGATGGTGCCTGCGGCGCTCTCGGCGCACAGATCGGTGGCGATTTCACGGTCAACGTGCCAGCCCCCGTCGCCGGCCAGTACGAGGAAATCGAATTCCTCATCAGCCCGGCCATCACCGTGCCGGACACGATCGCCCTCATGTTCCAGACAGACGACACGGGCGGCCTGATCTCCCTTGACGCCCAGGTCAACACCGGTTCTTCGGCCACGCCGATCAATCGCTGCAACTCCACGGGCGGCAACAACGGCTGCAATCGAAACTTTGGCGTTTCGAACCAGGTTGGCCTGAACATTCAGGCTGAAGTTCCGGTCGGTGCCGGCGCGTGCTGCGATACAAACACAGCAATGTGCACGGACGTCCCGGACGTCGCTTCCTGTCAGGGTGCTGGCCTCGTCTTCTCGGCGGGTCAACTGTGTGCGAACATCACGTGTGACTTCGCATCGGGTGCCTGCTGCACAGTCGGTCGCATCTGTACAAATGACACGGCCGTCAACGAGTGCCAGGGAACTGGATTCACCTTCTTCGGTGATGGATCACTCTGTGCAAACAACGCCTGTCCGCTCGAGTGCCCTCCGGGCCATGACGGCCAGGTCACAACTGGCGGTTCCTTCGGTGCCGCTGGTACCTTGGCCGTCGTCAGCGATCGAACCCGACCGCTCGTCGCCGCCGACAACTTCGTGCCGGTTAACACGGGCCAGATCACCAGCGCCCGCTGGTGGGGTCTCTACGTTGACCTTTCCACGGGAACGGTCTGTGCCGATGGCGCAGTGCCGGATGCCTTCCAGATCACCTACTACGCCAGTGGAAGTAACGGAGTGACTGAATTCCCGGGTTCCATCGTTGGTGGCCCGTTCGCTGTCACAGCTTCCAAGGTCAACAGCGGCTTCGGCGGCTTCGGCGGCATCTACGAATACGATGCCACGCACGCCCCGGTCGACGTGGAAGCAGGCTTCTGCTACTGGATTGAGATTTCGAACGTTTCGGACACCGTCTGTGAATGGCTCTGGTTCGTCGCGCCTCCTGGCGACAGCCTCAGTGCACAGCACGCTCCGGGCATTGATTACGAAGCCGGCGACGTCAACAACGACTTCGATCTCGGTTTCTGCATCGACATCGACATCAATCCTGATGGTTGTATCAACTCGTTGCCGGTTCCTGGTGCCTGCTGCCTCATCACTGGCGGCCAGGCCTGTATCGACAGCGATGCCGATGCGTGCGGCGCCATGAATGGAACGTTCCTCGGCGGATTCTCGACGTGTGATGCAAATGCCTGCGTCGGTGCCTGCTGTCTCGGCGAAAACTGTCAGAACGAAACGGCTCTGCAGTGCGAGACGATCTTTGGTCTCTTCGCCGGTGTCGGAACCGACTGTGGCGTCGTTGACCCGTGTGCCCCGCAGGCTTGTTGCGACGGAGCAGGTTTCTGTTCCGATCTGCCGCAGGATCTGTGCGAAAGCAACGGCAGCGCGTTCTTCGCTGGCGTTCAGTGCGCCGATGCCGGGTTCTTCTGCCCGTCCTCGGACATCCTCGGAACCATCGATGTCGGCTGCAACGGCACGCTGGTCACGAACAACTCCGGTCTCCTCAGTCCTGAAGATGCCGGATTCAACCCGGCGTTGAACCCGAACTTCTCTTGTGCCGGCAACACGCCGGGTGCAGGCGAATTCTGGGTCAGCTTCACGGCGACAGACACCAGTGCGTTCATCACGACGCGAAACAGCGACGTTCTGGACACAATCCTCGAAGTCCACACGGGTCCGGATCCCTTCAGTCTTACGCCGGTCCCCGATAGCTGTGCAGACGACGACGAACCAGGTGTCGACTTCCTTTCGTCCGTATGCATTCCGACGAACATCGGCGACACCTACTGGGTCCTCGTTGCATCGTTCGACAATATGCCGGGCGAGAAGGGTCCGATCACAGTTGAGATCATCTGCCCGTGCCCGGCGACGTGCGACACGTGTCCTGGCGATCTGGACGGCAACGCGATGCTCGACGGTGACGACATCCAGCTCTTCACGAGCTGCCTGACCGGTGCCGAAACAAGTCCGACCGTCTGCGTTTGTGCCGATATGGACAACGACAACGATGCGGACATCGACGACGTCGATGAATTCGTCGCGGCGATCCTCGCCGGTGGATTCTGTCCTGGCTTCCCGCTTCAGGAATGCCCGCCGGCCTCACAGGGCCAGCTTCCTGACCTCGAGAACGGTCTCGGCAGCAATGCCAACGAAGCTTCCGGCATGATCGCGGACAACTTCGACACGCCCACGGGCGGCACCATCAACACGATCACGTGGTGGGGTGTTTACCTGGGTGGAGGTTGCCCCGCAGGTGCGGATGACTTCACGATCACGATCCACAACGACGACAACAACGGCACGCCGGGTTCCGTCGTTGCCAACCTGACGGGTCAGACGCCGACAGCCGTCGCAACGGGACGAAACCTCCTCGGCATCGCCGACGAGTACAAGTACACGTTGTCCGGCCTCAGCATCAACCTCGCTCCGGGTTGCTACTGGTTGAAGATCGGTAACTCCGACGTCGGTGGATGCATCTGGTTCTGGTCGACGTCCAATGACGGCGATGCGATCAACGCGTTCAATCCGGATGGATCGGGTTACATCCGCAATCAGGGCACGGACCCGGCTGCGGATGACAACGACACGGCATGGTGTCTCTCGCTCACGCTGGGCGATGGCTCAACATGCACCGAGCCGATGGGCGCTTGCTGCGTTTCTGAAGTCTGCCAGGGCAACACAACGCAGGCAGATTGCGGACTCCAGGGCGGTCAGTGGTTCATCGGCGAAGACTGCGGAGCAGGCTTTGTCTGCCCGCCGGTCGTCAACGGTGGTGACGAATGTATCGACGCGATTCCGTTGGTCTGCAACGGCGGCGTCACGTCATTCGACAGCTCGTTGCTGACGTCGAATGCGGGCACGGACCTCACCAGCAGCTGCGAAGTTGCTGCAGGTGGACCGTTCACGCATGACGCATCGGCTTGGTTCGTCTTCACGGCGGCCAACACGACAGCCACGATCACGATGTGTGGCAGTGATCCCGCGGAAGACTCCGTGATGACGCTGTTCGGCGCAGATCAGGCTTGTGGTGCAGTCACTGAGTTCCAGTGCGACGACGACTTCTGCGTGGCGCCGGCCTTCGGCCCGCCGCAGATCAGCGCTGTCGGACTGAACCCGGGTTCGAGCTACCTGATCCTGGTTGATTTCTACTCAGGTGGGCACACGGCTGGCCCGCACTCGATCGAAATCACCTGTCCGTAAGTTGAGTACCACACCAAGGGCATGAGCCTTGGTTGAGTGTTAACTGAATCTCCCGCCCGTCGCGGTACTCCGCGGCGGGCGGGTTTCTTTTTACTCGCCTCGTTTCATCGCACGCTGTCACAACAGAATGGCCGCACGCCGGGCTCGCCGCTCGTCGCAGAATTACCAACTGCGATGTGGGGTTTCAGTCTGCAATCAAGAGACGATGGAACGTCGAACCGCCTGGCCAAGTCCGCCAGAAATGCAAAAAAGCCCTTCCCGTCGCCAGGCGCGGGAAGGGCTTTTCTGATGGCACCCCCAAGGGGAGTCGAACCCCTGTCTCCAGGATGAGAACCTGATATCCTAGGCCACTAGACGATGGGGGCCTGTCCTGGCGCAGCATGCCGCGCCCGACTTAAGGGGGACCGCTAAGTAAAGCAGATTCTGAGCGTTTCGCAAGTCCCACCGACGGCCGCAAAGCGCCGATACTCAATACATGGACGCATTCGTGCCCGACGACAATTCTCTTGGGCGATACCTCGATGTGACGGACGATCACGCCAGTCCGCCAACATGTGCAACATCCTCGGAATCGGCCGGCCACGAGCGATTATGGGTCGGCGTTTTCTATGAATGCTGCGACGCCTACGCGCGCGTCTATCGACGTCGGGATGATATGTTTTACGAAGGGCGATGCCCGGAATGTGCGGCGAGTGTCACGATTCGCGTCGGACCGAATGGCATACGGGCGAGAATCCTGGTCGCGACGCCGATCTAGGATTCCGGACCTTGCCGCATGAATCCGCCCCAAAAAATCAGCGCGTAAAAAAACGGGATGGGCCCGCCTCGCACTCGAGCCCATCCCTTCACACACAACCGACCCATTTTCATGGGTCAGGCACGACTGAAACCGGTCAGCAAACCACCGCTAATCCACTGTCCGGCGAATATCGGTTTGTTGGTCCGCCAGGCGTCCCAACACCTGTCGTCGTGCTTCCAGTCAGCGGGCCGCGCTTGCGTCCCGGGAAAAGGTCTGACTGGTGCGTATCACTACTTTGCACGACTCGTGCCATCCTTGCGTTTCAATCGACGCAATTTCGCCAGAATCGCATAACACATTGACTTGGATAGAGTTAGCGCAGGCCGTGTACAAGTCGATCTTGACGCGCGCCTGCCGAGAACTGGGGAAAAGTCGCCCGATTCCCCAATTCTGGGACTACCCACATGGTGAGAATCCCCAATTCCCGACGACGCGCGCCGGCCGTCGTCCGATAGGGCCGACTCGGGCCGAATACACAGTGCTGCGAGAATGACGTTTAGCTCCCGCCGGGCCTAGAATCGATATCCAGCGAATTTCCAATGTGGCCCCAGCGGCGCAGGAATTTCGCAAAGAACGGGGTTCCAATAGCTATACACGGCGGCGGGGGATTTTCGCGATGCACACGCGTCAAGTATTGATACTGGTCTTGGGGATCATCGCGTCTCTGGGAATGACGACGGACGGCTGCAACACCGCCGGCCCCGGTACGTCATTCGATCTGAGACCGCCGCCCGCCGTCCTGTCGATCACACCGACGTCGGATTCACGATTGCGCCAGATTGAAGTCAACCTGCGCGATTATCCCGACGCCTATTCCATTAACTGGGAATTCGGAGACGGCAGCACGGCGAACGATCGAACCATCGCCGAAGGCCGTTTCGTATCGCACGAATTCGTCGCCGACGGCACTTTCACAGTTCGCGCGTATCTCTTCAGTCGCGGCGATCTGATTACCAAAGAGCCGCCGCGATTGCTCGCGATCGGTGCGCTTCCGATCGAAATCCTCGGTCCGAATCGAGATCCGATTGCGCGGTTCATCGTTCGGAATGTCTCGGACAGCGATGGAAATCCGATTGCCTTGCGACGGGAGTTTGTCGCGCAGGGTTCGACGGATCCGGATGGAACAATTGAAACGCATCGATGGGACTTCGGGGACGGCGGGGCGGCAGAAGGTCAAACCGTCGAGCACACGTTTTCCCGCAGCGGCAGGTTCCCCGTTCAGTTGACAGTCATCGATGATCGCGGCGGCCAGACCGTCATGCGGCAGAGCATCCTCGTCAACACGCTTCCCTCGGCGAGCTTTACATTTGAAGAGGATGCAGGAAACTCCCTCCGTTTCAATTTCGACGCCTCAGCC
>JAJDEC010000300.1 GCA_029259995.1 Phycisphaerae bacterium | reverse complement strand
CCTTGATAAGTAGAAGGTCCTCCGGACGAGCGAATACCGGCCTGCTGTCGTTCGACGCATGGATCGAGCGGTATTCGATAATCCGCTTAGCGACGGATTCGCCCAGTCCGGGAAGGAGGGCGAGCTCCGCCCACGAGGCCGTGTTCGGGTCGATGCCAACAGCGGCACTACCGATAGCCTGTTGCGGACTCGCGGATCGGTCCTCAAGCGGCGGTGTGTCAATCGGCGATGCATCTACGAGCAGTAGCAGCGTCAGCCCCAACAGACCGATGGCACATGCCGTTGTGGCGAGCCGCATTTTCTGCCGGACCGTCAGGGATTCGGGGTTGCCCCGAATCTCGGACGATGGACTGTGATTGACTGGGTCCGACATGGCCCCAAAGCGTGCCTTGAATCGCCGAATTTCGCAAGATCCGGCGCGGAAACGCGGTGGGAAGACATCGCACTCGGCGTCCGGGTAAGATTGCTAACAAAGGACGCATTCGTGGGTCCAACCCCATTGGTGAGGACCGTTAGACAAAGTTTGGATGAGGCTTTGTGATCCCAAAACGCGACCAACTCAACATGGAACGATCTGAGGCCGCGTCGCCGGCCGCGAATGGTCCGCGCATGGCCATTCTTGCCGGCGTTGTCGTGTTGATACTGGCGATCCTCCGGCAGGACAGTTTCTGGTCCGCCCATGGCAGCGGGACCTCGGAAGCCGCTCGTTGGCTTGCCGGCATCTATGCGGCCGTGATGCTCGCTGCGTTTGCATGGCGCGTTACGCTCTGGCTCAAGTATCGCGCTGATGCCCCCGTCGAGGATTCGGCGCTACCACGCCTGTCCGTTGTTATCCCCGCATTCAACGAAGGTGAATTGGTTCGCCAGGCGATTCTCTCGGCGGTTCAAAACAACTATCCGCGCGATCGGTTGGAAGTGATCGTGGTCGACGACGGAAGCGACGATGACACATGGCGCCATATTCGAGAGGCCGCCGCCGAAGCGCCAAACGATGTTCGTGTCTTGACGCATCGATTGGCTGAGAATCGAGGCAAGCGCGAAGCGCTGTCGGCGGGTTTTGCCATGGCAGCTGGCGATGTGTTCGTGACGCTGGACAGCGACAGCATTCTCGCGGCCGATGCGCTGCGGCATCTCGTCGCGCCCATGGTCCGCGACAAGCGGATCGACTGCGTGGCAGGTTGCGTTCGTGTGCTGAACGGCGGCGCGTCGATGATCACGCGATTGCTGAAGTGCTATTTCAGCCTCTCCTTTCGATTTGTCCGCGCCTATCAGAATGGATTTCGCGGCGTCTTCTGCGCCCCGGGCGCGATCAGCGCCTATCGCGCCAGTGTCGTTCGTCGCGTCCTCGACGAATGGCGAACACAGACATTCCTCCATCGGCAATGCGTCACGGGCGAGGATCGCGCACTGACGAATCTCGTATTGCGGAACGGCGGACTGACGGCATACCAGCAGACCGCCGTCGCGCACACGGCCGTGCCGGACACCTACGGAGGCATGGCGAAAATGTTCCTGCGTTGGGCCCGGAGCAACATTCGGGAGACGCTCGTCCTGTGGCGATTCATGTGGCGGCCGTTTCGCGATCGGCATGTGGCGCTCTTTCGATTCAACATGGTTCTGGTCCTGATGTCGCTGCTGTTGCCGTACGTGTTCGTGGCGCATTCCGTCGCGCTGTTCGCAACGAGCGACGGATTCCTCCTTCGTTACGTCCTGGCCGTCGTCTGCGGCGGCTTCCTGATGGGCGGCATCTACTATCGAAACGAGCGGGATCGGGATTGGATCTGGCTCGTGTTCTATCAGTTCTTCTGGGTGGTTTTCCTGTCCTGGATCCTTCCCTATGCCGCCATGACGCTGCGGAATACCGGCTGGCTGACGCGCGGCGTCGCCTCGTCGCATTCCAAGAACGCCCCGAAGCCGCTATCATCCAGCACTTCGTCGACGCTGATGTCGGCTTCGGCGTAGCCGCACTTTGACGAAATTGCATCAGAGTCGCCTTCGGCGCAAGTGCCGCCGGGCGGCTCTTGTTATTTGACGGACCTGTTGGCCACACATGACTGATACGGATTTTCACGACGAACAGAAGGAAGACGATTCCGTCGAACATGTGGAGGATCCCGGCGGCGCCGATCCCGAGCACGTCCGCATCGTCATCGCGCGCAAACTGCCGGGCCGTCGCATCGACAAGTACCTGCATGGCCGCTTTCGCAAGAAAGTCTCACGCAGCATCATCCAGCGGCTGATCAAGCGCGGTGAAATCCTTGTCAACGGCAAGCCGACGAAAAACAGTTACGAGATGGAGGCGGAGGATGTCATCGACATCAGGTTTCCGCCGCCGGAACCCTATGAAGTCACGCCCGAAGACATCCCGCTCGATATCGTCTACGAAGATGACTACGTTCTCGCCATCAACAAGCCGCGCGGCATGATCGCACATCCGGCAAGCCGAACCCAGAGCGGTACCGTCGCGAACGCGCTGTCGTTCTATTCCTCGACGCTGTCTTCGGGCGGCGATCCGTTTCGGCCCGGCATTGTGCATCGCCTCGACAAGAACACGACGGGCGTGATGATCGTCGCCAAGACGGACGAAGCGCATTGGCGCATCGCCCTCCAGTTCGAACAGCGCACGACGCAGAAAATCTACCAGGCCATCGTCCACGGAGGTCCGGAATTCGACGAAGACGAAATCGACATTCCGATCGGTCGCCATCCGACCGTCCACGATCGCTACATCGCGTCGGGATTCGCCGAGCGACTCGGCGGGAAGTTCGAGAAAAAGCTGTCGAAGTCCGCCGTCACGCGCTACAAGGTGCTGGAGCGATTCAATAATTTCAGCCTCGTGGAGCTGTATCCGAAGACCGGCCGAACCCATCAGCTCCGCATCCACATGTCGCATATCAAACATCCGATTGTCGGCGATCCGTTCTACGGTGGTCGGCACATTTCCCTGCGGCATGTGACCGGCAAGCAGACGGATTCCGATGAGCTGATATGGAATCGCCAGATGCTGCACGCCTGCCGACTGATCGTCCAGCATCCAATCGAAGATCGGCCGCTGGAAGTCAAGGCACCGCTGGCGGACGACATGCGCGAATTGCTGGAAACGCTGCGACAATACGCCGTTCGCACGCCGACGCCGCGACGAAAGCGATAACGGCATTCGTCGTGGCTGCGCGTCGTAGGGCGGGCCGTGCCCACCAATCGCGTGAACGAACCGAAACCGCCCAGATGGCCCCGGCCCACCCTGTGGATCATTCAACAGAACCGCGAATAAGCAATTGGCGCAATCATGTCTTTGGCAACCCACATGGGGCTCGTCATGACGTTGCCTTGTGGCCGAAATCCGGTCATCATGCAGGTTTGTTGGGAAGGTATTTCCGCAGGGAGACAAGCAGATGTCAGATATTCAGGGAATCTTGAATCGGCTCGGAATCGAAGCCGTCAATCCAGGTGTGTTCAACGGCGAGTGGATGGGATCGGAGAGCAAACTCGACTCCGTCAGCCCGATCGATGGCAAAGTGATTGCGTCCGTCACGCAGTCGACGGAAGAAGAATACGACAAATCGATCGCCGCCTGTCAGCGCGCGTTTCATTCATGGCGGATGGAACCGGCGCCGAAGCGCGGCGAAGTCGTCCGCCAGCTTGGCAATGCCCTGCGCGTACACAAGAAGGACCTTGGTTCACTCGTCGCAATGGAAATGGGCAAGATCCAGGCCGAGGGCGAAGGCGAAGTCCAGGAGATGATCGACATCTGCGACTTCGCCGTCGGACTCTCGCGACAGCTCTACGGCCTGACGATGCACTCGGAGCGGCCGCTGCATCGCATGTACGAGCAGTGGCATCCGCTCGGCGTCGTCGGTGTCATCAGCGCGTTCAATTTTCCCGTCGCCGTCTGGGCGTGGAACTCGGCACTCAGCGCCGTCTGCGGAAACGCGACCGTCTGGAAGCCGTCCAGCAAGACGCCGATCACGGCCATTGCATGCACGCGCATCGCGCAGAAAGTCTGCCACGATACTGGCGTCGATCCCGCGATCTTCAGCCTCGTGATTGGTCGAGGTTCGACGATCGGCGAGAAGCTGATCAACGACACGCGCATTCCGATGGTTTCGGCAACAGGTTCGTGCCGCATGGGCTATCGCATCGGCGAAGTCGTCGGCAAGCGGCTCGGTCGCACGATTCTCGAACTCGGCGGCAACAATGCGATCATCGTGACGTCGCACGCCGATCTGGAGATGGCGACGCGCGCGATCGTCTTCGGCTCCGTCGGCACGGCCGGGCAGCGCTGCACAAGCACGCGCCGCATCATTGCCCACGAGTCGATCCGCAAGGACCTGACGAACCGACTCTTGTCGGCGTACAAGCAGGTCAAGATCGGCAACCCGCTCAATGAATCTACGCTGATGGGGCCCCTGATCGACAAGGGCGCCGTGAAAGACTTCACGAATGCCATTGAGCGCGTGAAGAAAGAGGGCGGCGAGATTCTCTGCGGTGGCGAGGTGCTCAGCGGCGGCGAATACGAGAGCGGTTGTTACGTGACGCCGTGTATCGCGAACGTAAAGAACGAGTTTGCCATCGTCCAGGAAGAGACGTTCGCGCCGATCCTTTACATCATGGGCTACGGCAGTGCGCAGAAGCCGGCCGATCCAGCGGCGTTGCAGGCGGAAACGCGCGATGCGATTCGCATGCACAACAATGTTCCGCAGGGATTGAGCAGCTCCGTGTTCTCGCAGAACATTCTCGAAACAGAGATGTTCCTCTCTGCGGCGGGCAGCGACTGCGGCATTGCCAACGTAAACATCGGCACGAGCGGCGCCGAAATCGGCGGCGCCTTCGGCGGTGAAAAGGAAACCGGCGGCGGCCGCGAGTCGGGTAGCGACTGCTGGAAGGCCTATATGCGCCGACAGACGAACACGATCAACTGGAGCACGGAACTGCCGCTGGCGCAGGGGATTAAGTTCGGGGATTAGGCAGAAGGACGGCTGTGGCTTATCATTCATGCAATGCCTTACAAGTGTCAATCTACGAACGGGTTGTTTCTCAAACGCGTGCTCTTGAAGAATTTCAAGAGCATTGCGTCTTGTTGCGTTACGCTGAGGCCGCTGTCGTTCCTGGTTGGGCGTAACGGGGCCGGAAAAAGTAACTTTCTGGATGCGCTGCGATTCGTTGTTGATGGCCTTGAGACAACTCTGGATCACGCTATCAAGTCGCGAGGCGGGCTGAATTCTGTTCGTCGGATCAGTACAGGGCATCCAAGAAACTTTGCGATTGCGCTTGATGTCCTGCTGCCGGACGCCAAGCGGGCAATTTATGAATTCGAGATTGCAGCGGGCGCCAAAGGGGCATTTGTCGTCAAGCACGAAAAAGCAACGATTTGTGACGACCAACATCAAGCAATCGCGCGATTTGCAGTCCGTGAGGGAAAGCTCTCGAGTGACAACCCCCTCGCTTTGCCTCCCGCGGTCAAGGATCGACTGTACTTGGTAACCGCATCGAGTCTTGATCAGTTTCGACCCCTCTACGACGCCCTCAAATCGATGGGATTCTACAATCTGAATCCTGAGGTCATGAAAGAGCTGCAAAGCCCGGACGCTGGGGAGTTACTTCATCGGGATGGCGGGAATATCGCGAGTGTTGTCGGGCGACTTGCGCAGGATGAGCCCAAGGTTCTAGAACGCATCCAGGAGTATCTCAGCAAGATCGTCCCCGATATTTCGAGCGTCGCGCGAGAAACGCTTGGTCCGAAGGAAACGCTTGAATTCAGGCAGCGCGTCAAGGGCGCTGATAATCCCTGGAAATTCTATGCTTCGAGCATGTCCGATGGAACGCTACGCGCCCTTGGGACGTTGATTGCTGTGAAGCAGCTTTCGGATCGAGACCATCCTGTGAGCCTTGTAGGAATCGAGGAGCCGGAGACTGCCCTTCATCCGGCAGCGGCTGGTGCGCTGATGGAGGCCCTTCGTGAAGCATCCGTCAGAACACAGGTCATCATTACGAGTCATAGTCCAGACATGTTGGAACGCGTTGATCCCGACAGCGAAGCATTGTTTGCGGTTCAGTCGCAATTCGGAGAAACGAGTATTGCTCCACCGGAAAAATCAGCGACTGAGTCGATTCGGAATCATCTCTACGATGCGGGTGAATTGCTTAGAATGGACCAGCTGACGCCGGATTCACTGAGTCTGGAAAGCCAGCCGAAACAGCTTCAGTTTGAATTCGGTGAGGTCGACGAGTGAGTCGTTTGCGAATTGTTCCCATTGTCGAAGGTCATGGGGAGAAGGAAGCAGTCGGGATTCTTCTGCGACGGGTTTGGTATGAGATGCTCCGTGGCGAGTACATTGAAGTCTTGAAACCGATCCGGCGCCCCCGTTCGAAGTTCATTTCGCCGCCCAATCTCAATAGCCAAGTCAAGCAGGACGAAATCCGTCGGGCGTGCGGCCTCGCCATGCTCATGCTCGACAAGGGCGATGATCTTGCCTCGCGAATCCTACTTCTCCTTGATGCCGAACCGGATTGCCCGAAAGAGTTGGCACCCAAACTCCATGATGTCGTGCAACGAGAATGCGGCGGCATCGGAATCACGGTACTTCCGAACATGGAATTCGAGTCGTGGTTTGTCGCCGCTGCCGAGTCGCTGCACGAGCATTTTCAGGATGCTGACCTGAGCCGCCTTAATAGTGTAGACCGAGAGGTCCATGGCAAACGCTGGGTCCAACAACATTTCTCTACGTCGGATTCTTACAGCGAAACGACTGATCAAGCCAAGTTGACAAGCAAGATGGACCTGCAACGTTGCCGCGAGAATTCGCAATCTTTCGACAAGCTTTGTCGGGACCTCGAGGGGCTGCTTTAGCAGCCCATGGCAAGAGTCTCTCGATTTACAGACGTACATTTCACGCCCAAGGTTTGTGCACGAAACTAAGCGAGTCTTAAGAATTCGTCTTCGTCTTGCTTGTTCAATCTGAGGCCAAAAGTCGCGATGCAGGGACCAGTGCACTTCCACCACGGGCTACTTGGGCTGGCGCGAGCGGGCGGCGCGGAAAGGCATCCCAATTGCTTGGAGCCTTGTTGCGGAAATGACAAACCTCAAGATGTGCCTATGCTGACGGTTGGCTGGTGCAATAGGGAATTGTCATCAAAATGTCCGCCATATTTCGTTGACTCGCCATTGTCATTTGAATATCGTTAACTAATCAGGCCATTTACGGAGTAGGTGCCACATTGGCAAGCATCGCGATTTTGTCGCCCGAAGACGGAACGGCTTACCTTCCGCAATCATACCTGGCTCAAATGCCTTCCACGCCGTCTTCAGGGCAGGGTTGTACAAATTCACTAACTGACTGACGCGTCGGAGACTCCGGCACCACCTTCTCCACGAGTCCAGGAGAGCATCCGATGGCAGGAACCTCGGGAATGCGCTCGCGATCGCGCTTGTCGATCGTGATCGTCATGTGCGTCACATCAATCGCATCTGCGGGCGACCATTGGTACTCGCGGCCATTGACGTCGGTCCCTCCCGGCAATCGAGGCATGCGCAAGTTCGTGACGATGCAACACGTGGCGGGCGACGATGTCGGCATGCGATCCGATTACGCGCATGGGCCGATCGATCTGGTTGTGTCGCTCGAAGGCAATCCAGACGGCGACAACGATCGAGATACAATCGACGATCGCACGGCCTACGAAGAAATCTTCGAGCACTTTGCTGACGCCGTGTTCGAAGCCACAAATGGCGGCCATGTCATTCGCACGGTTCGAATATTCCCGAACGGGCGATTTTCAGACAGTGCTGATGTCGTATGGCAAATGGCGCCATTGTGCCCATCCGCGAATACAGCCGGATGGGGTGTTGCAGGTCGGCACATCTACATGGCGAATACGCTCGATGTGGGAATTCAAATCGATGCGCTCGCACCTTCAAACCGGCGCAGCGCCGGATACGTGTTGGCGCATGAATTCTGCCACTATGCCTATGGGCTCTACGATGAATATCGGGGACATGGCGATCCCGAAGGGGGATCCGTGAATCCGAGAGTTCCCTGGCTCACGGATGTGTCGATAGCGCCTTCCATCATGGCCAATCCATGGCTTGCGGCATACCTGAACGATATTCGTCACCTGAATTTCTCGATCCCGTACACATCGCCGATCAGCGTATTCAACGATACCCGGCTCACGGCACAACATCGAATCTACAGGGCAAGCTGCTGGGAAACACTGGTGCGGGATGCATCGGAGGACCCGCGCGCCGGGAATCGTTGGGCGCGCCCGCGGCGCATCCAGTGGACCGATCTGATCAATCGGGCACCGTCGGCGGAAGCCGGCTGGAACCAGGATCTTCCCAATCCGATGGCCAGAGGCGCGTTGAATGTGATTTGGATGCACGGAAATGTCGCCTATGAACTCGTCATCGATCGATCGCGAAGTATGCACGGTGAGAAAATCGAGAACGCCAAGACGGCGGCCCGATTTCTCGTGGATATTGTCCCGATCGGCTCCCTGCTGGGTGTCGTCGAATTCAATGAGACGCAGAATGTCGTCCACGACGTCGTCGCCCTCAATTCCCAGGAGGATCGCGATTCCGTCAAAGAGGCAATTTCGAGAATCTCGGAGATGGGCAACACGGATATCCAGAATGCCGCCGTCTTTGGTCTGGATCAGATCAACGCCGCAGTCGAGAACGCGACCAAAGTCGTGTTTCTGCTGTCAGATGGCCGTACGTCTGTGCCGACGATCAGCACTGAATCCGTCATCGCCGATTATCAGGCGGTCGGAGTGCCGCTGTTCACCTTCGGGTACGGCGGCCTCGCGGACGAAATACTTCTGCGAACGCTGGCAGAACAGACAGGCGGTCGCTATTACTTCTCCCCCGTCACGTTGTCGGAGATCATCGCCGTGTTCGCAGATGCCAGTCGTCGAGCGAGTGGCGGAAGCAACATCATGAACGGAAAGGGGGGCTTGCCGCCCGGCCAGATATATTCGCGGAATTTCCCGGTCGATGACACGATTGCGTTGATGAATGTGACTGTCACTTTTGCAGGCGCGCTGACCGATGCCGCTGTGGTCCTTCGCAGCCCCGACGGCGTCGCCGTCAGTGAGTCTGAGGCGGCGGAGTCGGTCGGCATCTCGCATGTGCATTTCCGAGTTGAGTCGCCGGACGTTGGCACCTGGAATCTGCGCGTCTCGTCTTCAGACGGGGCCGAGATTCCGTTTACCTACGACGTCAGCGTGGACAAGGCCGATGATGCCGTGGGCTACACGTTGACGCTCGAAAACCAGACGGGGCCTGTCGTCGAGTATCCGGAGCCAATTGTCCTGACGGCCGTCTTGAAAAAGACACGACCCATCGCGGGAGCCGTCGTCATCGGCGAAATCGTCCTTGCCGACGGGTCTAGGCTCTCGCTGCCGTTCAGAGACAACGGCGTCGCGCCGGATGCATTTGCGAATGACGGCCATTATTCCGCGGCGTTTGCCCCCGCGAGCGGGCCCTCGTCCAACGGCGTATACGAAGTACGCGTGTCGGCCTTCAACGCGGGAAATGCCGAGTTCACGTCGAGCGGGTTGCAGGTGCCCGCGCCGGACGGTCTCGGCGTGATCGTTCCGAACCTACCCGTGCTTGCGAACTTTGAGCGGATGGCCGTTCTCCAGGTCGAGTTGATCGGAATGCAGTCAGATGACCACGGGGATAGCATCGACGATGCGACTCAGATTCCGAACAACAACATGGACGTCCCCGGCCGGATCGACACGGCGGGCGACATTGATGTATTCGCATTTTCGATTCCCATTGTCGAACGCATCGGCATCGTGCGTATATCCGACATGGCATTGGGGATGCGCCCCCGATTGCGCGTGATTCGGCATGACGGACTTCTCGTTGCCGACGAATTGCTGACGTCCACGGAAGATGGAGACGTTGGCCAGTATCTGCGAATTCCGAGTAGCGCCGGCGCGGGAGAAACCTACTACGTCGAGATTACCCATGCGTCGGCTATTGGCACGGGCACCTATTCCAACAGCGCGGGACCTCCGATGGCCGTGGAGTTGGAGGACATCAACAATATCGATCGAGACGGTGACGGCGTCATCAACGAACTGGACGGCTGCCCGGACAACCCCGACAAAGTCTCACCCGGCGTTTGCGGCTGTGGTCTGAATGACGGTGGCGACAGGGACGGCGACGGTATCCTGGATTGCGTGGACAACTGTCCGGATGTTGCCGCGGGCGCCAACGGCACAGCGCAGGGCTGCCCGCCTTCGGATGAAACACAGCAACCGCAAGACGGGCCTGGGCAAACTCAGCCCGTGATCACGCCGCAGTCCCTGGATACGAATTGCGGCTGTGGTGCTGGCGCCGTGCCGCTGTCCCCGCTGGGACTCATCGGATTCCTTGGCATGCGACGACGGATGCGAAGACGGATGCGAACGCGTCGGGCGGATCGAAAGACGATCTAGTCCGCCGTTGATTCGTCACATGTTGGGACTTGACAATGGCCGGGTTCAATCGCGAACCCGGCTTCTCCTTATTCCGCCAAAGTCGGCGACTTTCTCAGCATCATCCCGATCGTGTCGATATCCGGAAGTTGGATTCGCCATTCACGAATTCGTATGTCGCCTGACCAGATACATCAGTTTGCACACCCCGATTCCCCAAATTCCACGAGGGCAAAATCCCCCGATTCTCTCGCATCAGGTTGCGATGGGAATCTCGATTCGAGATCATGATGCCGTTTCAGGCTTCGTGGCACGGGATGGAGCGATTCTGGCACGTCGATTGCTCGTACGATTCGGAAGGTGCAATGCAAGCGTGACATTCGCACGAATTCCGATTCGGCCTCGGAGGCGGACGCGATGACTCAATGGCAAAAAAACGGCCCCATGAGATTCGACGCACATCACGACGTCGTCGCGCGGATTCCCAATCCACGCCGGCATTCGCCGACGCGCACGATCGTGACGCCATTGGCTTGAACGCCGCGACTGGCGTCAGCCACGCAATTCTCGATGACATTTACAAGACAGGGAGACGAGAAATGACCAGTGTCCGAATCCCCCCGAGTTTCTGCGCACTCCTGTTGACGCTCGTTCTCGCTGCGCATGGACAAGCCGCAACCAACCTGAGAATCGTCGCCCTGACTGGCGAACAGGCTCCGGGCATGCCGAACGGCGTGATCCTTGACGAATTGAACCGCCCGGATATCAACGCGTCCGGACACGTCGCATTTGCGGCCATCTTCGCCGGTCCGGGTGTGACAACGGCAAATGACAATACGCTTTGGTCAGACCGATCCGGAGCGTTATCGCAAGTGGCACGGGAAGGCGCACAAGCCGTCGGTCTGCCCGCGATGGTCGTGTACAAATCGTTCCCGGTTCCGATTCTCAATGACGAAGGACGACTCACGTTCGAGTCCATTCTGAGCGGTCCGGGCGTCAACTTCGAAAACGATGAAGGCGTCTTCTCAGAGGGAACAAGCGGCGTACTGGGCGTCGTCGCGCGGGAAGGCGATCAGGCGGCCGGCGTTCCAGCGAACATAGACTACAGCGGGATCGTGTACGTGCGATTCAACAACGAAGGCCGAGTCGTCTTCAGCGGAAACGTGAAGGGGACGGGCGTGGATGTGACCAACCAGGCGTGCATCTGGTCAGGATTTCCCGGCGGCGTCTCGCTTGTCGTTCGCGAGAACAACCAGGCCCCCGAATTGCCTGCCGGCGTTCTGCTCGCCTCGACGTCTTCGCTGGAGCCCGTCCTTGGTGGCGACAATCGAAGTGCATTCTTCTTCGGGCTTTCAGGCGTCGGCGTCAACATGACCAACAACAACGCCATATACGCCGGAACCGTCAGTTCGCCCATGCTGATTGCACGAAAGGGGGATCCCGCACCCGGCACGCTTGCCGGTGTCCTTCTCGGCAGTCTGCTGCGACCGCGAACCAATCAGGCTGGAGAAACAGCATTTCTCGTATTTCTCGAAGGCAATGTCGATTCGACGAATAACCGGGCGATTCTCTCCGAAGGCCAGTCGGGTGCATTGCATCTCGTCGCCCGCACGGGCAACGCAGGTCCCGCCGAGGCTCAGGGATCCGTATTCTCGAATCTCAATACACCGTTGATCTGCGCCAACGGCGCGGCAGTCTTCACCGCGATATTGACCGGCGGCGATATCGACGATTCAAACGACGAGTGCATTTGCTCTGACGATGGCGGAGCGTTGAACTTCGTGGCTCGCGAAGGTGATCCGGCCCCGGGCCTGGCCGACGGCATCATCTTCGCCGGCGACTCCGTCGCGATGATTTCGGCATTTGACGGCCAGATCGTGATGAATGCGAAAGGACAGGCCGCGTTCAGCGCGAGGATTGACGGACCCGGCGTCGACGCGACAAACAACAGGGGCATTTGGATTCACGATCCCGTCGTCGGCGTGCGACAAATCCTTCGATTTGGAGAGGACATCGATGTTTTGCCTGGCGATTCACGAACGATTCAGGACTTCATCTGGATTTCCGACTCCGGCGGCTCCGATGGTCGTCCGTGTGCGATGAACGATTCAGGGCAACTCGCCTTGTGGGTTCGCTTTACCGACGGCAGCGAAGCCATCATCGTGACAGAAGACGCCGACGATGACGGTACGGCCGATGCGCTCGACAACTGCCCGCTGACAGTCAATGTCGATCAGGCGGATTCCGACAATGACGGAACCGGAGACGCGTGCGACGATTGCCCTGACGATTCCGACAAGCTGAGCGCCGGTACCTGCGGCTGTGGTGTGTCCGACGATGACAGTGATGGCGACGGCGTGCCGGATTGTTTCGACAATTGCCCGAATGATGCAGACAAGTTGAGCCCCGGCGCCTGCGGTTGCGGCGAGCCGGAAGCGGACACGGACGGCGACTTGATTCTCGACTGTATCGACAATGCGCCGGACGTGTTCAATCCGAGCCAGGAAGTCGATAATGGAAACGGGATGACGGATGGCGTCGGAAACGAACTCATGCAGACAGAACAATGCTGTGGCGGAGGTCTGCCCGTGTTGCTGCCGTTCATGTTGCTCGGATTGAGGCGTCGCCGCAGCACAAAATTCTGTTGATGCGGCGACGATGCACGATTCACGTATGTCGGATCCCCGAGCGTCGGGATGATTGCGTTTCGATGTTTGTTGTGACTTGATCCAGATCGGCCGATTCGCGAACAGGTTCGCTCGTGCGGCGCATTCGGGTAGGCTTTCGGCGAATGGATCATTCCGTCACGCATATCGTCCGTGTCGCACGCGACAAGTCGCTGACTTCCGAGACGCTTCCCGCTGAGCACCTGGGCCGGCTGGAGTCGACATTTCGCGCCGTGCGCTGGTGGCGGGATCGTTGGAGCGATCGCGCCGTTCGTACCGAAGCCCGTCGCGTGATGC
>JAJDEC010000299.1 GCA_029259995.1 Phycisphaerae bacterium | reverse complement strand
ATCGCCTCAGGCGTCGCCGATACGGCCTCGTTACCGTAGTCTGCAAGCGCATCCAGCGCAATCATGTTGGCCCCCGGATGCGCGATTCCCAGATAACGGGTCCACAAGCCGATGCCCCGCTCCGGCGGCAAGTTCATATCGGCGATCGCCCGAAGAAATGCCTTGTGGTTCGACGAATTGAATTCCGCTTCGAGGCGAGCGATGGTGCGCTCTTTTTCGATCAACATCGCTTCGCGTTTGATCCGCCGTGCCCGCGCCACCTCCCGAACGAAGTAGCGCTCATATGTCCGAGCTTCTTGTGCATCCTGCGCCGCAACCAACGAAGCGTTGACGGCCGTACAACAGCAGGCACCGCTCATGAAGATCACAAGTTGCTTCAGCGTACTCATCGTCGCTCTCCCGGTCACTATGGAGTTCCAACCGTAAAGGTAAATTCGTATTGCGTATTCCCGCCCGGAACATGCCAGCCCGTTGCAGTTTCGTCGATACGAACTGTGTAGGATCCCGTCGCCGACATGGCGGGCACGGTGTAAGTGTGTTCCGTGTAATTGGCGTTAGGCGAAATTGCGCTGGCTGTGACAGTCGTTCCGTCGGGCTTGATTATTTTCATGGCCGACGGACGCGTTTGCGCAAGATTGTCCGTGTCCGCATTCGTTGAGACGGGCTTGTTGAACATCACGGTAATCTTCGTCCCGCCGGCGGGTACGTTGACCGCGAGATCGGCTGGGACTGTCGACGCGATCGTCGCGCGGCCATGATCCGCCGAGGCCGCGATGCCAAGCCATTCGACGCGCTTCTCGTCGACGCGCCCGTGCCATCGCCAGAATCTGTTACTCACAGCGCCGGTTGCGGAGTAGTGATACTCCATGTCGCCGCCCAGATCCAGGTGGCCTCCGTTGTGCCAGGACGGCGTCTCGTCGCCAAGAAATTCCAGGCTGGGGATTTCTCCCAGCCGAACATAATCGTATACCGCTGACTTTATGCCTCCGCCAGTCGCCGTCAGGTATTTGTGTGCATCCGCAGGGTCCAGGCCGACATCCGTATCCAGCGCTGTGCGATCCTCGTAACCAAAGAGATTCGCCCACGCATCATAAGCCTTCAGCAATCCGTCGTGATAAGTCAGGAACTTCTCACCTTGATACCTCCTGTTGCCTTGTTCTCTATCATAAATAGTCCTGCCGTTGGTATCGGGATGGCGATGCCAGGTTCCATGCCAGAACCGCATTCGGTACGTTCCGCCGCCCGGCGCCGGGTTGTGATCAAGATCCGTGTTCATGTCCAACCGCGAGAAGATCTCTCTGTTGGGATCGGCGACATTCGTCACGCGGACAACAATCTCCGTCTCGCAGGAGTCGCCGTTGTCCCCGGTTACCTTCACACGTAAGCGACGATCGCCCGGGCGCGTCCAGAACAGATCGATGTCAGGCGTCTGCATATGCGCCGCCGCGAGGTTGGTGACATTGAAGACGAGTGTATGGGGATGCGTATGAGGAACCTTCGAGTGTTCGTATGTCTTGATCGCGACATTGGCCGGCGGGACCGCAACGCCGTCGATCGTCCATTGGTAGCTCGCAACGGCAAAGCCGCCCGGCATGACCTGGACGCTGTACTTGTCACGAATGGCGACGAATGCATCGACGGTTCCGTTGAGCTCGATACCGGCTTCGTCAGTGATTTTCACCGTGCAACTGATCGGGCATGGATTCGGCGTGCAAGTCGGCCCCCCCTGGAACACGCCGCCGATGTCGTCGCAGCACTGCAAGGTTGTGATCGTGCAAGTGTCGTCCGCCCGGCAGCAGGCACCGACGTTGACCGTACATTTTCCAGCAGCGTGGAAGCTCCCCCCGGCATCCTCGCAACATTGCATCGTGGTCTCAACACACGCGCCGCTCGGCACACAGCAGGATCCGGGGTTCGCACAATTCGCCCCGGCATCGAAGCTGCCGTTGGCGTCCATACAGCATTGCATCGTCGTTTCGATGCACGCGGCGCCCGGGAGACAACAAGCCCCGGTCGGAATGCAACTCGCGCCGTCATCGAAACTGCCGCCGACATCCAAACAGCATTCCATCGTCGTTTCAATGCACGCGCCGTCTGTCTTGCAACAGGCCCCCGTCGCGGCGCAATCGGCGCCGGCATGAAACGTCCCCATCACCTCCGTGCAGCAGTCCTGTGTCGTTTCGACGCAGGAGCCGTCCATCAGGCAGCATGCGCCCGTCATCGAGCAGTCGGCGCCGGCATGGAACGATCCCATCACATCCATGCAGCATTCCTCCGTGGTTTCGACGCAGGAGCCGTCCATCAGGCAACACGCGCCAGTCATCGAGCAGTCGACGCCGGCATGGAACGATCCCATCAGGTCCGTGCAGCACGCTTCTGTCGTCTCAATGCATGTTCCGCCTTCAACACAACAGGCCCCCGTTTCCGTACAATCCGAATCGGCGTGGAATGTTCCGCCGACGTCCATGCAGCATTCCTCGGTCGTCTCAATGCACATGCCATTCGCCAGACAACAGGCGCCGACTTCCGAACAGTTTGCGTCGGCATGGAACAGTCCTCCGGCAAGCGTACAGCACTCCTCTGTCGTCTCGAGGCAATCGCCGTTCGCACGACAACAGGCGCCAACGGGCTCGCACATCGTTCCGTCGCCCTGATAGTCGCCCTCGCAACACGCCTCCGTCGCGAGAATGCACTCGCCGCCGGCGAGGCAGCATGCGCCTTCGGGGCCCCCGCCTGGCGGAGGAGAAATGATGCAGAAATCCCCCGCAGGGCAAGGCGGCTCGTCGCTTGCCACGCGGCAGTCGACAAGTTCATAGTAAACGCAGCAATCGGGATTCCCGCAGGTGCGCGTGAATCCGATTGAGCAGGTACCGTTGGGACAAGCGAATTCGGATTGGCATTCATCGCTGACGCGGAGCGGACAATCGTCGCAATCACCACTTCGGCAGACCACTCTGTAAATACACTTGCGAATCTCCGAGCACGTAACGCCTTCGAGGACGCTGGCCACGAACGTTGTTATGTCATCGACACCGACATTCCCATCCGAATTCGTATCGGCACACGCGCACCCCGGGGCGGGCGCCGCGCCGGCCGAGTCGATGACGCAGGCGGCAAAGGAGGCAATGTCGTTCCCATCGACCTGTCCGTCGGCGTTCGTATCGGCGCACCCGCTGTCACAACGCTCCGGCGGCGGCAGGCAAAGCGTCGACGAACATTCACTTCCGTCGCCCATGTAGATGCCGGCACACGCGCCTGACGTTGTCTGGACACACATTTCGCCGAGACAACAGGCGCCGTTCGCCGGAATGAAGCATGGACTGCAGCTCGTCTCAATCGAGTATCGACGCCCACAGGGAATCTCTGCCGAGGGCTGCGGCGCCATCCGCAACAGATAGGCGCCGGGTTCGACACACACGCTCGTCGTCGCCACGCCGCACGCGACATCCGTCACGAATCCAAGCGACGTCAACTCCGCGCCGCATGGATCCCCCGCCGGTCCGGGTCTGAATATGCGGAACTCGAATGCAAATTCCGCCGAGATCGTTGTGGATATTTCCGTATTCTCGAAAACGTCGATCGAATACCAGTCGCTGTCGGGCGATCCGCTATCGCCGCCCGAAGTTCCGCAGACAGGCACGCCGCATGAAATCAGTTCAAATGATGGCACCGATGCGTCGCAGCCGGCGTTGACCGCCTCGGTCGGCGGAGCACACGGCGGCTCCGTTTCGCGTTGGGCGAAATCGGGGCAGATCACCTCGCAAGCCGGCGCCGGCGAACACACGATCGGAGTCGGACAGGGAATACCATCGTCCGAGATCAGGATCTCGAACTGGCCGGCGGCTCCGTCCCATCCGTGCACAAGGATGAAATAGGTCCGACCGGCTTCCGAACACCATTGAACCGTCGATTGAACCGACTCGAATGCGCATGAAGCATCGTCGTCGTTTCCGGCCACACATTCCAGGCTCTGGCATGATCCACAGTAGACACTGAGGCGCGTATCGTAGATGGTTCCCGGCGCGCATGTCGTTGCGGTCATCGTCGTGCCGGTTCCGTCCACTTGATACCAAACGGCCGGCGCATCCACCTGTTCGTCACAAAGCGGCACGGGATCGGGCGCGGCGTTCTCCGTTGTGCCGATCGCATTGCCCGGGACACTCAGCGGAAATGCCTGAGAACAGGCTTCGTTTTCGGCGCAAGTCAAGGCCCCACAAATGACGCCATCGCCGAGATAGGTTCCGCCCAATGCGCCACATTGAGATGAATTCAAGACCAGACAACCGCCCTGAACACAACAGGCACCTGTTTGAATCACGCACGGAATGCATGTCAGTTGCGCTTCGTATTCGGCACCACACGCAATCGGGTTGATGAACTGTGGCGCGACGAATAGCCACCATGTTCCCGAAGGGAGACATGCCGTCACGCCCGTCGGTGTACATACCGGGCCCGTCGCGCTCGACAGGAATGACTCGGCGCCTTCGCAATCGCCGATCCCATCGTTGTCCAGGATGCCGACGACAACGGGGAACTCCGCCGTAACGCTGAACGAAACCTCAGTCGCTTCGGACAACGATACCTGGAACCAATCCGTGTCTCTCGTCATGCCATCGTAGCGGCTTGTTCCGCATACGATTTCACCACACTGAATCAATGAGAAAATCGGCGGATTCGAATTACAGCCTCCGTTGACGGTATCGCCCGCCAGCCCGCAATCGGGCTCGAACTCGGGAACGGACAAGGGGCTGCAAGTGATATCGCATGCATCTAGACATGCCCCCGGACTGACCGGAATGTCAACGCACCAACTCAGATCAAAATCGTTCACACCGTCTGACTGCCACGAATAGGCGTTTCCGGGCGGCGCTGTTTCCCAGAGCCACACACAGCTTCCGGTAGTATTGTTCTCGATCTGGAGCCAAAGGCACTCGTCAGGGGCAACGGTTACGGCGGCATGTGACAGTGTATAGACCGATTCTTCCAATGGCCCAATGCTGGTATCGATGGAGCGCCCCGTTTGCTGCTTGCCAGCGTTTTCAATGAGGAACGGCCCTGCGAAGACGGGCCCCGGAACATTGCCGGCATCGCTGAAATAGGTAACTGTGAACTGATCGGATGAATCACCCGACGACGGCGCGCACGCCGACGGATTGCCGAAATTGACATAGAAACCCCAGAATTGAACCTGTGTTATTGTCCCGCCGGAGGGCGAAGAAAAATCGTCGGCCGCGACGAAGCCGCCGTTCGGGTTGTTGTCGCTGACGACGCCGACGATGCCTTCTGCACCTTGTCCAATCGTGTCCGGCGCCTGTCCACTGCCCAACGGCGAACAGTCGATGGCGCCGCCAGGGCCGCGCAGGAAGGAAGCCGCATCGGCACGGCGTGCAGCCGGTGATCGGTCAACCCGACTTGACAATTTCGCCCGCGCAAGGCCTGACGAATCCGCCCGCGCCGAAGCTGCGAGAACTAGCAGCATGAAAGTCATGAAACAGGAGGAAATCAACTTGCTCCATCTTCCCACAGTAATTCCTCCCTGGCGGAATTCGTCGAGGACCAGGATTCACGCCGCAACGTCGGCGTTGTAAAGTTCAGGTACAACACAGAGCACACATTGCCAATCCCGGACGCCTGCAAAGCAAGGCCGGCGTCGAGACAAGGCACTGAACGTGACTTCCCCGGCCGAAATACGGCAATCAGCACCTGCATCCCGATTGCCGCAGGCGACTCAATGATGACTCTGAGTACTTCGAAGACGATTGCAAGATGCAAAGAAGTGCCGAGACACTGTACAAAACCCACACTCAGACTTGGGCCAGATTATGATCATTCGTTCATCGCGCCTCAAGCATTTTCCGCACAGCAAATTACATGTAGCGATCACCTACGGCGCAACCTCAAGAGTCGGAACGTGTTATCGCCGCATCGGTGCGAACTTGACGTTGCGCCAAAAGAGCCGGTGCAATCCGCGTATCGAGGACCTATGAAATGTCGTGCTCAATTCGAACGACAGCGTTCAAGACCCACTCGAATCTGAATTCCTTGGCAACCATTTCAACGTCAACGATCGCCCGTTGTCTGACTTCCACATTTGGTTGCATCTGTTCCAGCGAACGATACCAACCGGGGACTGGTTTACACCGCGAGATCCGAGAGGCTCGACTTAACTTGAAGTCACTTGGCCGAAGCGATGCGTTGAATTCGCTCGCGGCGGAATCCCTGGGCGCACCTGCAAGCATGAAGCTGGGGCTTGGCCGTCTGAGAAACCTGCGGATAAAGCGCTAATCGAGGTATCGAGTGACGACTGCCACGCGACGGCGCTGCGTGAGACGCGCCGAATGCCTGCGCTTCCGTGTTCTAAGTCGGTTGCGGCGGGCGCCTGAATCCCCAATGTGCCGCCAAGGCGTCAGCTGCCAACTCAGGGTCTTCGATGTCGCACCATCCGCCGTTGCGCAAGTGAGCGTGCGCCAGCTCATGTGCAATGATGTAATAAGCGAATTCTGCCTCGCATTCCGCAAGACGAGGCTTGAGCACCACGCAACGACTGCCGTTTCCGGGAGAGGGACATGCAATCCAGACGCTGCGACCATGGCCCGGCACAAGGTTATCCAAGGCAAGTCGAAAGCCTGTGTCATTGAGGAATTCGCCAAGGACGATACCCGGCAGCTGCTCCATCACAGAGACGACACGAAGTGCCAAAGCGCCGGGCCCGACTGAGCGCTCCACGTACTGCAACAGGTTTTGACCGAATTCGGAGTCGCTCATGTTCCCGCTATGGTAGTGCGGGAAGCGTCATGTATCCATACCGTGGGATGAGGAACGGATCCTCAGAAGGAAGAATTGCCCGAAGTGATCGAGCAAGCCAGTACCGACGGCACGCCGCAGCGAGTTGACCTATTCCTGGCGGGAGTTGTTCGAGTGAGTTTCCTCAAGTCCGGGATTGCTTTCGTTTTCATGTCACCCATTCCTGTTGTCAGCGGAGGTGGTTCGTTTCTTGCGAGACTTTCACGACCCCGGCTCCGGCTCGACGTTAACCGGGTTTCAAGACGCTGTGACGGCTGAGCAGGCCGTCGAGAACCCCAACCGATCTCTGAAACACTGCGGCATTAGCGATTGCTCATCCGCCGTTCAGCGACGAATGAGCCTCACGGAGTAGCTTTTCTCGTGTAAGGAGGTGTCGAAATGACTCCGAAAGAAACCAGAATCACATGGACCAGGCGCATCCTGTTGACCGGCCTCATCGCCGCTGGCGTGTCGATCACGACGATCGCCCAACCGGTCGAGTCGCCCGTTCCGAAGACACGCAGACTCGACAAGATTGAAAAGCTGATTGCCGCCGGACAGTTAACGATGTTCGACGCGGTCAAGATGGCCGAAGCCCATTGTAAGGGCGTTGCCTTCAACGCCGAATGTTTCGTACGCCCGGGACCGTTCGCGCCGACCGATGCAAGGCTGAACTCGGGCGAGCCGGCGATCGGGGACTCGGAGCGATTGGAATACCGAATCACCTGCGTTCTCAAGAACAACCCGATCACAGTGCTTCTCGACGGAAAGGAAAAGAAGGTGATCTCGCCGCCGGAAACGCCGCCGGGGCCAAGACCTGATCCGACGCCCGTGCCGCCGCCAGGTCTGTAGGCGGCGTCCGTCGCCTGATCAGGGCCTTGAAAAAGTGCCGAATCGTATTCACGCATCGTCCAGTACGGAAAACATTTGCATCGAGATTCGAAACAAAACGGAGCGACAACATGCTTTGGACAATTGCCGTCATTCTGATCATTCTCTGGCTACTCGGCCTCGTCACGTCGTACACGCTTTCGGGGTTCATTCACATCCTGCTTGTCGTCGCGATCATCGTCGTGCTGGTCCGCGTCATCAACGGCCAAAAGCCTGTGTAGGGCCTGAGCGGACTGGCCAAGATACTCAAGACTCGACTGAAGAAAACCAACTACGAGGAGATTCGTTATGCGAACTACGTCAATCATCTGCATTTCATTGATGCTGTTAATTGCAGTCGGCTGCGACACGGACATGGATGGAATTTTCGATCCGGCGGACAACTGTCCGACGATGGCAAACATCAATCAGGCCGACTCGGATCTCGACGGGTTCGGCGATGTCTGCGACAACTGCCCGGAAGATGCAAACGTGGATCAGGCGGACCAGGACGGCGACGGCGCCGGTGCAGCGTGTGACTCAAACGATCTGAATCCGTTCGTGCAGTAAATCCCTGACGGGGACAGACATCCGACGTCGCGTTCTGTCAACACGAAAACCCAGGCCAGTTCCCATTCGAGGGTTGCAAAATGTACAACAAACTCAGAAAACCAATCCGATTCTCCATGATTTCCGTCCTGCTGTTTCTCTTCGGCACGCTCGCCGTCGGAATGGGCGGATGCGAAATGAACTGTAACTCGAACGATGCCTCGGACGACGTTCGGGACGTGATCGACGAAATCGGCGACGAGGCGGAGGACATCGCCGAAGAAATCAAGGACAAGGATTAAGCCGACTCCTGCGCCGTCACGAGTGCGCGTCATTCAAACAGTGCGTCGAACTGGTGTGCGGCATCACGCGCCGCACACCAGTTCCTTCTCCCCTGGAGTATTAATGTCATGCGAAACAATCGCAATTTGCCAACGTTCGCGTTGATGGCAACAGCCGCAAGCGCCCTGATGGGCGGCTGTGGTACATTGAGTTCGATTACGAGCCTGCTCTCTCCGAATCGGACATCCGTTCGCTTCGTCAACAACGGGGACTTTGCCGTTGAAGGCAGGCTGATCATCGATGACGAGCAAAACACGACAGAGGAGCTGCTCGAGCAGTTCGGGACAGAGATTTCCTTCCGCGTGGAGGCCGGTGAAACGATGACGCTCTCCCGAGACTGCGACGCGATTCAGGCAATTCTGCTTGACGACGCCAATCTCCAGGTGATCGGCAGCGCCGGTCCGGATGCGCGATCCGACGTGCTGCGCGATGGCAGCGACTTTGGCTGTGGAGATCGCGTAACATTCACATTCGATCATGGCGGCCTGATTACCGACTTCGATGTTGTCGTGTCGGTCGACTGACGGACCTGGCCGAACGGCCGCCGCCGTTGTCATGGCGCTGCGTCGATAGACATCGGTTGCGCTCATGGAATTTACATCGTCGTTAAGGAACATTAATGTGGTCTTGCTTGAATGGAAGTGATTGCGTCGGCGTGATGGAGCACCGACATCGAGTTCTGAACACCCCTGTGAGACGCGCCGTGAACCGGATGAGCTCATGCAAATGTTTTCTTGATTCTGCCGTCTGGGAATCTGCGCAATTCGAATCGAATCCGGCATTGATCAGTTGCGCCGCGCGGCACAGGAGGCGATCGCCGTGAGATTTCTGGTCGTTGAAGACAACCCGCGCGTGGCCGACCTCTTGAAACGGGTGCTTGCCGATGAGGCCTACGAAGTGGACGTCGCCCACACGGGCAATGAAGGCATCGAACTGGCGTTGACCAACGGCTACGACGGAATCATCCTGGACGTCATGCTGCCGGATCGCAGCGGCGTGGAAGTGTGCCGCGAATTGCGCCGCAAGGGCCGGGCCACGCCGATCCTGATGCTCACGGCGCTTTCCAGCACGGATCAGAAAGTGGACGGGCTGGACGCGGGCGCCGATGACTATCTAACCAAGCCGTTTGAAATCGACGAACTGCTCGCTCGCGTCCGAAGTCTCTTGCGCCGTTCCGAAGCGTCGGAGGGCTCCGTGCTTCGCCATAGCGATCTCGAATTGAATCTGGCAACACGCGTCGCCACACGTGGCGATCGAAAGATCGGACTGACAGCAAAGGAATACGCGCTGCTCGAGTATTTCCTGCGCAACACCAATCGCGTACTCAGTCGCTCGCGTATCGGTGAACGCGTGTGGGGCATGGACTTCGAAGAATCGAGCAACGTCATCGAGGTGTATGTTTCGAGACTGCGACAAAAGATCGAGAGGGGAGCGGATACGCCCCTGATGCATACCGTCATTGGCATGGGTTACATTCTGAGTGAGGAGGGACCGCCGACGGCATAAGCCGGCGGTGAAAGTCGTCCATGTCATTGCTCGATCGATTTCGATCACTTCGAGTTCGGCTCGCCGCAATCAATATCGCCATTTTCGGTTTGTTGTTGGCGGCCGTCTGGGTCACGATCGTGATCGCCGGTACGGCCATCATCCGCGATCGGTTTGAGGCCAACCTGCTGCAACGCGCGAAAAATGTCGCGCGCACACTCGAGGCGCTTGACGGCGGCCTCGCCGTCGACGAACTCAGCCGGGAAGCCAACCGACTGCTCCTGTCACACCAGACCGACGGCGAGCTGATTCAGCTGACAGACGATCGCGGCGCAATCATCTGGAAATCACACAATCTGAGAACCGGCGCTTTGCCCAATCCGGATGACATCGACTCGCATCAAATGCGCCCCACAGTCACGGAGTTCGATGAGGGCGCCGTGCCCGGAATTGGGATTGACGATGGTCATTATGAACTCGTGACGATGCACGTCACGTCGGACGCGGGCGCAGGCTACACGTTGCAGATTGCAGCCGATCGGGACAGCGTTGATCGCGCCTGGCGAAACATGACGTGGTTATTGCTTCTGTTTGCGTGCCTGACGCTTTTGCCGGCGTCGATTACGGCATGGCACATCTCCAAGCGGTTTCTTACGCCGCTTCGATCGATCGCCGAGCAGGCTGGTCAACTGAACGCACGACAACTCTCTCAGCGTGTCGCTATCCCTCAGGCGACAGATGAAATCGCTGATCTTGTCGCCATCATCAATCAGATGCTGGAACGACTCGAACGTGAGTTTCTTGCGCAGAAGCAGTTCATCGGAAACGTGTCGCACGAACTCAAGACACCGCTGACGATCCTGCTCGGAGAAACGCGCAAACGTCTGAAAGGACCCGAGGACGGCGCATCACTGCTGGACTTTGCTGAGGTTGTTGATGACGAAGCGCGCCGGATGTTCGGCATTGTCGAGGGTTTCCTTATCCTCGCAGACGCCCGCTACAGCGATGACGAACGAATTACAATGCCCGTTGACGTCGAAGACGTCGTCATGATGGCAATCGGCACAGTACAGGCCGCCGCCGCACATCGGGATGTCCGCATTGCCCTTCGCTTGTCAGACGACACGATCGAAGGCGGAATGATCGTCGCCGGCGACTTCGATCTCCTGCAATCGATGGTGCAGAATCTGCTGCAGAATGCCGTTCGACATTCGCCCGAACAAGAAACGGTGTCGATACACGTCGCACCGACGGCGGAAACTCGCCATGTTGAAATCAAGGTCCGGGATCGCGGCCCGGGAATCCCCGCTGACCATGTCGATCGAATATTCGACCTTTTTCATCAGGTTCAGCCGAACGTCAATCCGCTCGGCAAGGGAGGAATCGGACTCGCGATCGCCAGATCCGTGGCACAACGTCACGGCGGTACCGTCTCAATGCACAACAACAGCGACGGCGGTTGTGAGTTCTCCATCCGGCTTCCATTGAAGCTTGACGCCGATCCACAGCAACGCGGCGCGCATCGCATTGCGTTTTCAAGTGGGCGCAATCGACAGTGAATCGATGCTTGTCAATCAATGCCCCTGCCTGCGATTTATCTGCATGCACGCGTCTGTGCATTTGCCTGGAGGGCAAGCGCCGATGCGATCGATACTTCCTGGCTCTTGAATTCCACCAATCAATTCGGGACCGACATCTAACGACTCGCTAATGACGTTTTCACGGACGCGTCACAGTTCACGCGTATCTTCAAGTGCATGACTTGAATGCATCGTAACCGGGACGCGATGCACCTGAAATGCCGTGACCAACAATCGTCCCATCAGTCCATTCGTGGAGGAAAACTGAGATGAACCGAGTGACTCAATCGATCGTAGCGAGCGCTGTGGCACTCTCGCTTTCGGCGACCGTCGCATTGGCGGGCATGCCGACTCGTTCGGAAGCCAAGCGCGCTTCAAGGCAATTGCAAAAGGGAAACAGGTCCCTTGCCGACATCGTCAAAAAGGCGGAAGAGAAGACCGGCGGCACGGCCATCGCAGTTTCGCTGTGCTCCACGCCGTCAGGAACTGATACTGCCGCAGAAGACGGCAACCGTGGCGCCAGATCCAATAATGCGAATCGTGTTGCCGAAACGAAGAAACCGTCTGGCAATCAGGATACGCTTGAATACCGTGTAACGTGCCTCGTCAACGACGCCAAGCTGAGAGACGTCTATGTATGTGCCGAATCCGGTGACGTGAAGACGGTACGAAATGCGAACGCGCACAGCCGATACACTCGGCAAGGTCGCCGGAGCCATCGCGGAGATCGAATGGCCCACGCGGGCGAACGCAGTTCTTATGGTGAACGCAATACGAACACCCGCGATCGCCATGAAGGCGCTGACGATCGATTCAGTGCCGGCCCGGACGGCTATTACGAACGCCTTGTCGTCTGGCATTTTGTCCCGAACGATGGAACCCACGAAAACCGCGACGGAAGCAACGACACGCAGGTTCGCACGAAATACGATCCGAACGCCGCGAATCATCATGACGCCCGGCCACACACGCAGCTCGCCCAAGGCGAACGCATCCGGAACCAGGGAACCGGCAACACGTCCATCGAGCAATCACGCCCCGGGCAGATGATTCTTGGATCGAAAATCCTCGACGCCAGCGTAACGAATAACCAGAATCAGGACCTCGGCGACGTCGAAGAAATCGTGATCAACCCGAATGACGGGAAGGTTGTTTATGCCGCCGTCTCGTATGGCGGCGTGCTCGGCATCGGCGAGAAGCACTTTGCGATCCCATGTAGCTCTGTCGAACGCGTGACGCAGGACAAGGTTCTTGTCAAAGTTCAGGAAGCGGAATTTGAGAACAATCCCGGCTTTAAGAACAGCGAATGGCCGAAGCAAGGCGACAAGACGTTCGACCATGGCAATGCCGGTCAATCGCCGGTCATGGCCGCCGAGATCAAGAAGCTGACAGATGTCATCGGTAAGCCGCTGAAGAATGAGCAGAATGCATCGCTCGGCACGATCAACGACGCTGTTGTTGATATGGGCGCCGGACAGATCGCGTACCTGATTGTCGATTGTGCGGAACGTGATGGGCTCGTCGCGGTTCCGTGTGCGGCGCTGGAAATGCGGAATGATGCGTGCATGACCCGCATCAACAAGGAAAACTTCGATCAGCTTCCGACGTTCAACGAAGACAGCTATCCGGCTTGGTCGAGCA
>JAJDEC010000298.1 GCA_029259995.1 Phycisphaerae bacterium | reverse complement strand
CCAGCCCTTGACGCGTCCCTCCAGGCCGCCTTCTTTCGGCGGCGGTGCGTCGAGAAACGGCAGGATCTTGTCGTACTCGATACGATCGCCGTCGATACGTTTCGGCAACGCCGTTCGAGCGATCAACTCCTGAAAAGGGACGACCTTGTCGCGCAGGGCCACAGCCTGTGACGCTGTCGGTCGTTCAAGCGGCTCAAATGGGAGCCACGTATCGACATCCTGCCAACCGCGCCATTCCTCATCCCGATCGCGCCGCTGCAAATGCACTTTGACGATGTCAATCGCGGAGGTTTGCGGGTACTTTTGGGTTCTGAAGTGAAACTCCTGCTCTTTGAGATCGACTTGCGCCGCCACTGCCACCCAATTCACTTGTCTTGAGATTCCGGCAGCCGCGCCACGGCCACCGACATTCTCCAGTGGTACCTGCGCCGCCGGGAATTCGAGAACACTCTTTCCCATTGCGATGACCGGCACGTCGGGAGCGACCAGCTTGGCGAGGTCGTGCCTGTCTTCCTCATTGACTTGCGTCGTCGACACGAACAACGGCGGGAACCACTGCGCTCGGGCGACATCCATGGAAACGCCGGCGATTTCGCCGATCGGCTTGCGGTTCGGGCCGTACCAGTCGAGCAGCTTCTGAACGGCGGCATCGTCCTTGTTGCCGCCGGAGTCGTCGGCCACTCTGATGTCGCCGAGGTATTTGCCGGCCGTGTTATTCGCGGCCTCGCCGACGCTCTTGATCAGATCGCCCGGCGACTGTTCGTTGACGTTGAATCGACCAGCGGCGAAGCCGTAGTAGATCGTAAAGACAAAGAACCCCGCGCAAATCGCGATGACGACTTTTTCGATGTGTTCGTGTACGAATCCGGCACTTTGTTTCGCCATGGAATCGTCCCTTATTGCTTGTGCCTGCGGGATTGCCGCTCATCCGCGAACTTGAATCCGTTGCAGGCAGACATTCACTGACTCAAATCAAACCGCTTCAGCGGCGCTTGTTTTCCTCGACGGCATCCGGTGTGGACAAAATCTTCTTCAGGTCCTTCGGAATCCAATCCTCGAATACGACGCGGAAGAAGTATCCTTCCAGATCGATCTTCAACTCAACGACGGGCGCGTCGCCGTAGATCCGACCTTCCTGTAGTGGATTCGGCGGGATGGCCTCGTACTCAACGCGCAGCGGCGTGTAGTAGCCGGCGCTGCAGATCGCATCCATCACGTCCATCACGGCCGCTTCTTCGACAACCACAGTCAATCGAAGCGGAACCATGAAATGCTGGCCGTCATTCCTGTCGTTGGTGAATGAACCGGCCCATGTCATGCGTTGACCGACATTGATGCCGCCGCCGCGGCCCAGCTTCTCGTCGATGACCAATTCGCTGATCCGCTTGACGGGCATGTTGGCGACCCAGGCATCGTAGCCCCGCCCCGCCGCTTCAAGCTCGCTCGCCCGGGTGTCATTCAGGCCGCCGAGGGCAGCCGCGAAGTCCTGCGCAATCCACAATGTCATGTGGGCGTGCCAGATGCGCTCCGGATTCAGCGTCGTCTTCGGCAGTGCCGCTTCGTGCGGGCCGAGCGCGTTGACATCCACGTATATGAAAATCTGCTTGGCAATCTGTTCGGACAGTCTGGATACAGCATTCGAGCCCAGGACTTCGGCGCGAGTCGGTGTTCCGCTCGCCGGGCCGCGCGTCGGGCCGCCGGCTGTGACCGATGTCGGCCCCCAGGGGCGATCAGCACTTCGCATGTCGTTTTCGGGATCGTAATTGAACTGCCTTGCCTTGTTGATCTCGTCGCCCGTCGGTTGATCGCGGGCGCGGAGCCGTTCATTGATTTCCGCAAATGCCGTGTTGAACGCGCTCTTGAAGTCGATCATCGCGGCGTCGCTCTTCGGTTCGGGGAGAATCTCGGGGATCAGCAACTGGCGCGGTCGATCCTCAAAGACGTTGTAATTCTGGCGGCGAAGTGCGTCATTGACGGTCTGATCGATCTTCTCATTACGCCGATCACTGACGACCTTTCGCTTCGCGATTGAATCGACATTCGCCGGGGCGCCGGCGAGCGTCGTGACCTGGCCTCGCAGACTGTCGATTTCCTGCAGTTGCTTGTTGACCGAGTCGCCCGCGGTATAGGCCCAACCCGCCAGCCCCAACGAACCGAGGACGGCCAGGCCGAACAGGATTGACATCAAGTGCTTCTTCAGGGCTGCCATGTATCAGCCTCCTATCACGGCGTCGCGATCGCTATCGCGGTTCGCCTTTGGTCGCGTTTCATCAGGACCGGTTCGATGACTTGTCCGCATCCTTGTCAGTCGTTGCCTTGAACGCTTCGGGAATCAGATCCTTGGGCGTATCCGTCTTGCGAATGATTATTTTCAGTGTGAATACGGAATCCGTCGTCACACTCTCGTCAGTCAGATGATCGACGTCGGATTTCTTGAGCCGACTGAGCTCCTCTTGCAGCTGCTTCTGTCGGCCGCCCTCTTCGTCGCCCGAACCCGAATCGCCGCCGCCCGGGCCGGCCAGTCCGCCGCCGGGCGGCCTTCCCCCGGCTGGCCTGCCGCCGGCCGGTCTTCCGCCGCCGCTGCGTCCCGGATCGCGACCATCGCGGCGGCCGCGCCGTCCTCCCGACGTACTACCGCCGCCGCCGCCCGAATCGTCGGACAACCCACCGCTGCTTTTGACCTTGGTATCCGCGCGTTTCTCCAGTTTTTCAATCCGAACTTCGTGAACGTGGAAACCCTGATCGGGACGACGGCCGAGCCGTTCGATTTCTTTCACCAGGTTGTCTTCGATCCATCGCGCCGGCCTTTCGAGCGGTGTCACGCCACGCAATATGATCGCCCAACCCGGCTTTGCACGATCAGCGTCCAGCCCCAGCATGGATTCCGGGGTTGCCGAGAAGCTCATGAACATGTTCTGAATCCAGACTTCCTTGCGATCTATCCTGGGGAGTCGCTTCGCCAGGTCGCGATACGCACGGCCGTCCTTAACGGTCTGGATTTCCGGCGCCGTCACAACGCCGACAGCTTCGTGAATCACGCCCAGGATCCTGGGAGCATAGATGTTGTTGTCCGGATATTTCGCCAGCATCCCGATCGTGCCGGCGTTCTTGCTCGTGACATTCGCCTTGGCGAACGAATTCTTCAAGTGGGTCGCGGCGCCGGCGACGATGGCAGCCTTTTCAAGCGCCTGATTGTTGGATTGAGCTGCGCTGATCGCGCTTTCGGCCTGCGCGTCACTGGAGAACGTCGAGGGCCGGGGCAGTTCCGATTGATTCGGGCCCAGTGCCCCGGAGATTGTTCCGCTGGCGCTGAGATTGCTCGCCCAGATCGCTCCCGCGCCGAGTGCCAGCATGGCGGCGGCGCCCGCAAACCAGGGACGCTTTTTCGCCCACAACATGTGGCGCCGGAATTCGATGGGAAGCAGATTGGACTCGACTTTCGCGAGTTCCATGCCCTGCAATGCGAGACCGTAGCAGACGGCCATGCTCATGATGTTGTCGTTGAACTCGTCCTTCTTGTCGATCTGAGCCGGACGCAGATGCTTGAAACCGTTGAGCTTCGTGACTTCCATCTGCAGGTTCTGCTGCATGAATTTCTGGAGGCCGGGCAGATTGAAGGCGTTGCCCATGCCGATTACTTTCGTGATGTTGGCATCGCGATGCGTCGAAGTGTAGAAGCCGATGGATCGCTGCACTTCCGAGATGAGATCCGCAAAGACGGGCCGCATGGCCTGAAGAATCTGGCGGGCATGCTTGGACGAAACCGCATTTCGCTTGAGCTTCTCGGCCTTCTTGAAAGCGATCTTGAATGCCGAGACGAGCGCTTCGGTGAACTTGTTGCCGCCGATGGGGACGGGGCGCGACCAGATGCGATCGCCGTCGATGATGATGAGATCCGTCGCGACGGCGCCCATGTCCAGCAGAACAGCCGCCTCGCCTTCCGGCATCGGCATTTCGAATCGGGCCGTGTTGTACGAGGCGATCGGGCTCGTCTGCACCATGTTCGGTTCGAGACCGACTTCCGTATAGAGCATCAGGTAGTTGCGGATCAGCTCCTTGCGAATGGCGAAGATTCCGACTTCGATCTCCGTCGTCCCTTCCGACTCGCCGAAGATCTGGTAGTCCCAGACGACTTCGTCCATGTCGAAGGGAATCTGCTGACTCGCTTCGTACTGCACCATGTCGGGAATTTTCTTCTTCTCGACGGGCGGCATCTTGGTGAATTTGGTGAGCGTCTGTTGTCCCGGCACGGCGATCACGAGCTTGCTGCCGCTCATGTCGTTGCGCTCGGCAAATTTCCGGATCGACTCCGCGACGAGATCCGTTGCATCGGATTCCGATTGCGACAGGATCTCCGGATGTTCGACGAGATCGAACGCGAGGAGTTCGAATTCCTCCGGGCCGACGGCCTGCAGCTTGATCGCCTTCAGCGAGCATTGACCGACATCGATCCCCCAGATGGGTTGCTTGGCTGCCATTACGTATCTCCGTATGGGACAACTGCCGACGAGTCGCTAAGTCTGAAGCGCCACGCGCATGAGTCAGTTCTTCCGTTGCGCGGCCGATGGGATCGGCCCCTCGTCGCGACACATATCATAACGCCCTATTGCTAAAACTGGGCAGGCGTGATTCCACTGGTAGGAAGCCGATTTCTGCGGCCTACAGGCAGGTGCGTCAAATTCAGCCGCTCAACACTCGACCTATAACCTTAGTGTATTCATAAGCATCGAGCCGGTCAACGATTTTTGCATCGACTCAGCGCGCTTTGCGATCTTCGAAATGTGCTGCCTGCGTGCTGAAATCGCTGGTTGGACGGATTCGGATGTCAGCGACTTGGCGCGTCAACGAGACATCTCGCGACGTCGTGACTGAATTCGCTTTGATATGTGGAATCGGATCGTCGATCAGGCCGCCGTGCTGTTTAGCCGAGACCTGAGCACCTGCAAAGCCATGCGGCTTTCGACGGCCTGAAAACCGAACGTCTTGATCATGACGCGCATTGCCTGCGAATCCGATTCGTCGAGCGCCGCGGTTGACAGTTCGGCCAGATTGGCGGCGGATCGCGGTTCGGCCTTCAGCGTTCGTGCAAAGAAGCGCGTCGCCGTCGTGACGCGATCGAGCGACATGTGGAAGATTTTCGACAGCTCCCGCGAGGCTTCCTCGAGGCGACTGCCGCGAACCAGTTCAAGATAGCGGGCAAAGAGGCCGGCAGCCCCCGAATCCAACGGCACGAAATCCGCGTAGGGATCGTCCTGGCCGTTGAATTCGCTTTCGGCAATGTCGGCGAGGCCCGAGATCGCGTGATCGATTTCGGAGAGGCTGCGAGTCATCTCCGCCAGATCCTGATCCGACGACAGCGGCGAGTTCGTCTTACTCCGCCCGTTGAGCAACGACTCGCGTCGCTCAACAACTGTCGTCGCCATCCGATCCAACAGCCGACGGCGAAGGATCAGCAGGACTTTCAATGCCTCGTCATGACGACTCAATTCGTTCCCAACCTCTCGGGGCAATGACCTGGACGGCGAAGGCGCCGACTGGAATCCAACGTTTGCCCTCTCTCTATTCGACGATACACATGCCGTTCTGGACAACGTGTTCTCCGCCGAGGACCGATACCGACTTGAAAACGTACTGTCCAAGTCGACGTGCGGATCACGGCGCGACCGAGTTTTTTAGAATTCCCCCCGGATCGACATTGCTCAAGGCGTGCGAGACCCTGAAATAGCGGACGTGCATCCGCGATCCGGATAATGTTACCCCGTATACGCTGTGATTTCATCGCTCTCCAGGGTGCAATGCGTGATTTCAAGGCTGATCGACACCCAACTCGTTTGTTGGTAACGTCTTGCACGTATTAGCGGACGCGTCGAAAAAGGGAGCGATCCCTGTCCGCCGGTGGATCCCCAATTTTCAATCGGATATTCGTTCATGGCCAAGCGGGCCGGAAAACTGACCTACAAGAACTCCGGCGTGGATGTGTCCGCGAACGATGAGATGGTCGCGAAGATCGGCAGCGCGCTGCGTCGAACCTATGATCCGCGCGTCATTTCGAAGCACGGCAGTTTCGCCGGATTGATGCGCCTGGATTATCACGAACGATTGCTCAAGCGACGCTATCGCGAGCCCGTACTGGTTGCCGGTTCCGACGGCGTCGGCTCCAAGCTGCTGCTGGGCATTGAACGGAAACGCATCTCGACGCTCGGCATCGATCTTGTTGCGATGAGCGTCAACGACATTCTGACTGTCGGCGCCGAGCCGCTGTTCTTCCTCGACTACGTCGCCTGTCACAAACTCAAACCCGCCGAGATCGCAGACATCGTCACGGGGGTTTCGGACGGATGCGTCGAAGCGGGATGCGCCCTGCTCGGCGGCGAAACGGCGGAGATGCCGTCGATGTATTCGCCGTCGCATTTCGATCTCGCCGGATTCTGCGTCGGCGTCGTCGAACGCGATCGAATCATTGACGGCGACGACGTCGAACCCGGCGACGTAATCGTCGGGCTTGCGTCGAACGGCATTCACTCGAATGGCTACAGCCTCGTGCACGCGGCGCTGGAAAGACTCGGCAAACGGAAACACCTGCCCGTCGAACTCGGCGAACCGTTGGACGATGCGCTGCTTCATCCGACGCGCATCTATGTCCGCCCCGTCCTCAAACTCCTGCGCCGCTATCGTCGAAAGAAGATCGTGCGGGCGATGGCACACATCACGGGCGGCGGCATCGGCGGAAATCTGCCCCGGGTACTTCCGGAAGGCTGCGCCGCTCACATTCGTCGGGGCAGCTGGACGATCCCGCCGATCTTTCGCCTGATTCAGGCGCTGGGCGTCGAAGAGACGGAGATGTACGACGTCTTCAACATGGGTATCGGATTCGTCCTCGTGGTTCGCCCCGCCTTTGCCAACGCCGTGATTTCCCGACTGAACGAGGCCGGCGAATCGGCATGCCGCATCGGTACCATCCGAAAAGGCCGGCAACGCGTCGTTTGGCGATGACGTGTGGCGCGTGCAGGCGGCCGATCCTTTATACTGAACGATCCATTACGAACGAATCGCGCCCCGAATCGGGCACAAACGCGGCGTCATTCGCCGAGTGGGAGAACCGTCATGACTTCCGATCGCCTT
>JAJDEC010000297.1 GCA_029259995.1 Phycisphaerae bacterium | reverse complement strand
GTGCCGTGCCGCGTCACGCAGGCTTCCTGAGCCGCGCCGCGACAACGGATTCGCTTCATGATCTTGACTTCCGGCTCTCTCGCGATTTCTTCCGCATGCTTCTGGTAATCTTCTTCGTTCGAGATGAAGAATGTCGTATGGCCCGAATCGCCGAACGCCGTCTGAATGACGAGTTGGTCGCCGAGGCTCCTGGATGCTTCGCGAAGCTGGTGGAAGTTCTCGACTTTGGCGAGCACGTTGGGAACACTCGCGATGCCCGCGCGATCCGCGATTCGCGTTGCGGAAATCTTATCGTCGACCATTCGTCGCAGGCTTGCCTTCGGGAAACTGATTTCCAGGCCGAGCTGTTCGCAGAGTTGTTCCGTCTCGTCGTCGAAGAAGAGAAAGACGGCCTTTCCCGTGTCGCCGTCCACGGCGCGCGAGCGAATGTAGTCCACAACATCCTTGTGCTGAAGCATGTAGTTATTGATGTCTTCGATGCTCGTGAACGGCTTGTGCGGAATCTCGGATGGCACGAAGACATTCGGATGCTGGCCATCGAAGCAATCGATGTAGGATATACACTTGAAATTGCGTACCCATTCATCGATGCCGATCAGGTTGAAATTGGTTGCGCTGATGAAATAGAACGGCGTTTCGTTGCGATGAAAGAACAACCGGATATCGGATAGCCCGCGGAGCGTGCGTTTCGTGGGTGTTGCGGTCTGAGTCATACTGCAGCTCCTTGCTTTTTTTTGGCGGTCAGTTTCGATCGGCCGTTGATCCGGCCTTCCTCGGCGGCGACGGCCGTCGTCGTGAAGACGCGAAGACCGAACGCCATTTCGTAGCCATGAATTTCCTTGACGTCCAACGCCATCAGGTATCCAACGATTTCCCGCGTGATGATCTGGCCCGGAACCAGAACGGGAAAACCCGGCGGATACGGCGTAATGAATGCGGCGGAGACGACGTCGCGCGTGGATTCAACTTCCTTGAGCAGTGAACCATCATCCAGCTTCAGGTATTCGCACTGGGTTTCGTCGTATGCCAGAAAGAATGCCCGGCGCATATCGCCTTCCGGCGTTGTGCTGTCGAGCGTCGGCCGGAACGTGGGGTGAAATCTGCTGAAGTTCGGCAGCGGCGGAAGATCTTCCGTCAGTGCCTTTACCTTCGATTGGAAAAGATTCATCTCAACTTCGCTCCAGCGATCCAGCTTGTCGTTCAGATCGCGAGCAATCTGTGTCAGTACATTGACGAGGTGCGCGATCGTGCCGCGCGTCATGCCGATGTGAATCATGAACAGGACGGTGTTCCGGGAAGTCTTATTGATCTGAATGTCATATTCGTCCATCAACAACTTCTTGAATGTGTCTCCGTCGAGTCCGGTCCGGCCGATGTGCAGCGTGACGCGCGTCGGATCGAGAATGAACTCGTCGTCGCGCGCCGCGATGTCCATTCGCGCCCAGCCATCCTTGGCGTCGTAATAGCGCTGGATTCCCGACGGTCGATAATCCGTGTGAATCATGTCTCGCGGGCCGAGCACGCGAAAGTACTTACCCAGCAGCGGATCGGCTTCGACGCGCTCCCGGAGCATCATGGCCAGCGTGATGCTCTTGGCGACGAAGTCATAGCCCTCCAGTTCCACCTGACGGCGGCCCACATCGAGCGTCGCAAGAATCTGGTAGTTCGGCGATGTGGACGTGTGCGTCATGTAGGCTTCGTTGAAGGCATTGCGTGCATGGTGTTCGAAGTCCTGATCGTGGACGTGAATCATCGATCCCTGCCGCAGCGCCGTCAGCGTCTTGTGCGTGGACTGCGTGGCATACACGCGAACACGGGCGCGGACAGGATCCGGCATCAGTCGCTGATCCAGCCATGTTGCGTCGTCATCGGGATCGAGCGCATCGAATTTCGTTCGCCAGTCCGCGTATTCGCGGGCGTAGTCCTCACTGGCGAATCGTTCGCGGAGATGGGACGCTGACCACATCGACGTTCGGCGATGCAAGAGCGGCGCGAAACGGGCGTAGGCGTACCAGGCCTCGTCCCACAGGAAGATCATGTCCGGTTTGATTGCCAGCACTTCTTCCATGATGCGAAGGGGATCGTACGTGATGCCGTCGAAAGTGATATTCGTCAGAAGGAGCATGCGGACATGATCCAACTTGCCGGCGCGCTTCAATTCCAGGAGCCGCGCCTTGATTTCGAGGAGCGGCACACCGCCGTACATCGAATAATCAGAAAGCGGATAGGCGTCCAGGTACACGGGATGCGCGCCGGCCAGAATCAACGCATACGGATGCGATTTGTGGCAGTCATGCGCGAGCAGCACGATGTCGCCGGGGCGAATCAACGCCTGTGTGACGATCTTGTTTGCTGTGGATGTGCCGTTGGTGACGAAATAGGTCCGTCGCGAGCCAAACGCCCTCGCTGAGAGATCCTGCGCTTCGCGCAGCGAGCCATGCGGCTGGAGCAGCGAATCGAGTCCGCCGGTGGTCGCGGATGTTTCCGCCTCGAATATGTTGTGGCCATAAAACTGAGCCAGGTCGCGAATCCAGTGCGACTTGGTGATCGTCGCGGAGTGCGAGATCGGCAAAGCGTGGAACATGCCTGTCGGCTTCTGGCTGTAGCGTCGCAGCGCATTGAAGAACGGAGTTTCGAATCGCTCGTGGATCCCCTTGAGGACGCTGAGATGCAATTCTCGATAATTCTCGTGAAGATAGAACAGGCGTCGGAATGCGCGGCTTGGACCGCCGACGACATCCTCGACGGGTGCATCCGTGACCATGAAGATGTCAAGCTCGGGCCGAAGGGCTTTGAGCATACTGCCGAGATACAGGCTGCGTTCCGTACCGCTGAAGGATTCCATCCTGGCCGGGTCGAGTTCCAGGATCGTATAGATTTCGTCCAGGAAGTTCAGACGCTTCTCCGTACGGAACGGGAAGCTGTATCGAATGAGGCAGCTCTGGATGTCCGAATTCAGGAGTACGGCGATCAAGGCGTCTTCGAAGGTCGTTGCAACGACAACTTCGTACATGAAGGCGTCGTCGGGCCGCCGCAATTCGCGGGTCTGTGCCCGCACTTCGTTGGCTTCCGTACGCGAGACGTCGTCGACGACCAGGGTTTCGAAGTAGAGACGCCGTTCCTGCCGAATTCGCGTGTGGATTTCCTCGCTGAGCTTCGCGACATTCAATAGGTCGGCATAGTCGCGCAATCGCGACGAGGCCAGATCGAGCCGCCGATACGCGCCGTTGTTCATCATGCGAACCAGGCGCAATGTCTGACGAGCGAGATCCGTGTAATTGCCGCGATCCAGGCTCGAGCGAAGCTGTTCGACGGCGGAAATGCCGGGAAATGCAAAGTAGTCCTCGAGCGGAAGCAGAAAATCGAACACTTCGCCGCAGGCAGTCGTCAGCCAGGCCTTGTCGTCGGCGTGTCGCGGCTCCATCTGGATTCGCCGCAGTCGGCGAGCGCTGTCACGAAGGAAATGCCAGATATCGGTTCGCAAGCGAACGACGTTGTACAAGGCGACGTGACTGGGATCGAGATTCTTGATGCTGTAATAATCGTTCGAAGTTTCCGCCATGCGTTGTCCCTCTTTCCCAATTCACTGCAATTCACTCTTCTGCGCGCCCAACGTTCAACCCGGCGCTTATGCGATCGCCGGTGGCGGCGGCGCTTCCTCTTCAAGACCCGCACGCGATCCGCGCGTTTGCTTGGCGAGGGGCCCCAGACTCTGAAGATACTCTCCCTGTGACCCGCCAGGTGCGTAGACCGGGAACTGCACCTGTGTGTCTCGGAAGCTCTTCAGTGGCTGACCGAGGCCGCGCAGGCCGACTTCGCGATATCGGCGAACGCGATCGAGATCAATCTCGAGCGGTACGAGTTCTTCCGCCGTGCCGAACTGGTGCAGGATGTCACCGGCCGGACCGCAGATGATGGAGCGTCCGTTGCCGCCGTCGCCGGCCCCGTTGACGTCGACCATGAAACATTGATTCGTCGCCGTTGTCGCGCGGACGATTGCCAGCTCGACTTCGCGATCGATTGTCGTGGTCAGCGTCGGATGCAGAATCACTTCCGCGCCCATGCTGGCGAGCGTGCGTGACGTTTCGGCGAACCACATGTCATAACAGATGGACACGCCGAACCGACCGACGTCGGGCACGTCGAAGACGCAGAACTTGTCTCCGCACTCAACGCCCTCTTCGTAGGGCAGA
>JAJDEC010000296.1 GCA_029259995.1 Phycisphaerae bacterium | reverse complement strand
CCGTCTTGATGGTCCTGTGCCTCCTGGGTTTTTCTTTACCCAGCTTACGCCTCCGGGTAGCGCTTCAGCTGTTTGTTGACGGCACCGAGGTTGTTCATGTATCTGAGCCGCAATGAGTTGCCTTCAGGCAGGGCCTGCTCGGCGATTTCAAATCCATCGAGAAAGTGTCGGCGGGCCTCATCAAATCGCTCCTCGGCGTAATAGAGGTTCGCCAGATTATTCAATATGCGTAGCGACTGTTCGTGATCGCGGCCGAGGGCGTTTTGGCTCAATTCGAGCGATTCGATGAAGACGGCTTCGGCCTGTTCTGGTCGGCGACTGCGTTGGTAGAGTACGGCAAGGCTGTTCATTGCCGGAAGTGTTCGCGGATCCTGATGTCCCAGCGTCATTCGGTATTGTTGCAGCGCACTCAGCAGATAGTTCTCGGCCAGATCCTGCTCGCCGCCATCCAGGAGGGCGTCGCCAAGTCGTTCGAGGGCTTCAGCGTCTGCGAGCGGATAGACGCCGAATCGTGACTCGATGGAACGAAGTTGATTGTCGATTTCTCGTCTGAAATCCCGTGTGCGATGTGAGTCGTCTCGCAGGAAATCCCGGAGTTCCGACACAGATGTCATCAGATCGGCCTTGTAGGCGACTCGAACGGCATCTTTTTTTCTGCTGCGTTCGACGCCGAACAGGATCGTGAGGAGCAGGACAAAGAGTGAAACGGTGATGATTATTCGATGGCGTTGAAGGCGCTTGGCGATGACATAAGTCAGGCTGTCGCGTTTTGCTTCGATCGGTTCATCGGCAAGGAAATGACCTACATCGGCGCGCAGCGCGCCTGCCGTTGAGTATCTGCGATCGGGGTCCTTGGCGAGTGCCCTCATGACGATGGTATCGAGATCACTTCGGATCGCCCTTGAATAATGGGAGGGTGAGCACGGCACTGTGTCCGAGATGTGGTGTGCCATTTCGACCATGGAGCCGCCCAGTGGATAGGGGTGAGCTGCCGTCAGCATTTCATAGAGGATGACGCCGAGGGCGTAGACATCGGATCGGGTATCAACTCTGTCGGTGTCGCCGCGAACCTGTTCGGGCGCAGCGTAGGCAATCGTGCCCATGAAGACTCCGGGCTGCGTCGCTGTGATTGCGGCGTCGAAGCCCTCGCGTCCACGCGCTTTCGCCAATCCGAAATCCAGGATGTGAGGTTCTCCCTGGGCATCAATCATGATATTGCCGGGCTTCAAATCACGATGTATGACGCCGCGTTGATGTGCATACTCGACGCCCGCGCAGATTGAGGAGAATAGAGAAAGGATCTCCTTGATCCTGTTTCTTGGGGACCGGGACTTGCGCGAATCGAGGCGACGTTCGGAGCCAGGTGCGGAGTCGATTCCTGGCGGGGCATTTTCCAGAATCCACTGCGTGAGTGTTGTGCCGTCAATGTACTGCATCACGAAACAGAGGTGACCGGTACGGGTTTGCTCGCTGCCGTAGAGAATCACGATGTTCGGGTGGATGAGGCCGCCGACGATTTCGATCTCTCGTTCGAACCGATGTCGCTGGCGAGTCGTTGCGAACAAGCCCGAAGCGAGCACCTTGAGTGCAACAGTCCTCTTGGTTGCGGTCTGTCGGGCCCTGTACACAATGCCCTGGCTGCCGCGCGACAGTTCGGTCAGGCATTCGTAGCCTTCGATCTGCGGTGCGATGGTGGTGTCGGGCGAGACGCCGGTCAAGACCGTGTTTTCCACGCTGAAATGTCGCAATCGGTCGGCCAGTGCGTTGTTGGCGCGGAGGCGATTGAATTCTGACTTGCATTTGACACAGGCTTCAATATGGCTCAGCACATCATGGTTGGCTGACTGGCCTTTCCCGGCGGAATCGAGATCGGAAATGGAAGGGCAATCAACCATCGGGGTCCCCATTGGTTGTCAAAGCACTTCGTAGGCTTCGTTCAGATTGGCGACGATTCTGCGGAGCTTGTCGAGGCAATGGTGTTTGGCCATGTAGACGGCCTGGCTGGACATGTCCAATCGAGAAGCGGCCTGTGCCGGCGGGACTTGTTCAATTGCAACGAGTCGGAATGCCTCGAAGGTCTTGTCCTTCAACTTGGTTGATGTTTTCAATTCAACCATGGCTTCGTCGAGGATTCTGCGCTCAAGTTCCTCATCCCAGATTTCAGTCAGCTTGTCGTCGCCAGGCAGATCGGCGATGACCGAGTCCCCGGCGACGACTCTCTGACGCCACCGGGCTCGTTGTATGTCTGCTATGCGATATTTTGAAATTCCGATGATCCAGTCGCGCAGGCGGCCGCGCGAACGATCGTACTTTCCGGCCTGGTATTCCTTGACGAAACGAATGAGCGTTTCCTGGGTTGCATCTGCCGCGTCGGCTTCTGCCAATCCAAGGCGCCGCGCGAAACCGGCAATCACGGGTCGGAATCGCGCGTCGAAGGCCCGCCAAACCGGCTCGTTGGATGGATCCCTTAATCCCTCCAGAAGTGCAGTTGTGGTAGTTGTGTAGTCAACGATCGGCATTCGGTCCCACGCAAACTCCCCCAAGCGCCGATTTCATCATACCCACGGGCCCGTTGGCGGCAAAACGATTGGAATCGAGGGGCCTTGGTGAGCGGGATCATCAGTCTCAAGAAAGAGAATGTTCATCATGCATTTGCGGGAATTGGTGTCCTGTGACGCTCGATTCGGAGAAACTATGAGCGTGTTCCTCCGTTCGTGAGATAGCCAAACCCGTCTCTAATAACTGGGTCAATTATCCCACCCGGGGGAACACGCTCATAGAAGCCGCCGTGTCCTCACGGCGACGTCCAGCCAGTCGACGTGCAACTCCCGGGACGCCGCGCTGAGTCAGTGAGGCTCTGAATGGAGCGCAGCCCCTTATCAATGCGCCGCGCAACCCCTCTCGTGCGTTCGTAGTCCCATGGATCTGACTGGGCTCGCCCCCGAAATTACGAGAAGAACCCAAAAAAACACGATCAGAACGGAAAGATCCCGGTTCTCGCACCGGAGTAACCACAGAGGGCGATAGGGCGTTTGTCGCTGGTGGCAGGGAGAACCGGGTTTCTTAACCGCGGCGCATGAGTGACGCGGCGGCGATCTTCCAACACAGCGCGGCGCAGCAGAGAACTCGCCTGGCCGGCCCATTGTCGGGCCGGCGATTGTCGCATCGACCCCCCCCAGAGAATGCCAGGAGTCAAATCGTGAACATCCAGTTGATCAAACGCTCTCACGGAACCAAGTCGCTTTTCCACTGCCTGTGGGTTCTGACGATTCTGGGCAGTCCTCCCGACATGCTCATCGGAGCGATCGTGAACACTTGCCCCAATGCTCAACTTGTGGCGCCTCCTGCGAGCGTTCGGCAAGGTCAGTTTTCACACAACGATCGAATCTCAGTATTCAATGAGCAGCAAGATGTCCTTCTTGCGGGCCCTGTGACGGTCGACGCGCGGGATCCGGGAACTTATGACCAGAACAGCGATCTCGTCAGCTTCGTCATTCCCGCCGGCACTCGAGTCTCCAGCCACTACATCCACTATGATTCACAAGCGGTCTTCGGTCATGCGTCGTCAGGATGTGTTACCTTCGACCAGCCAATCATCGGTGTCGTTGAGCGGGATTCAAATCTGAACATAACAAATACGCTTGGCGCCCAGGGCGTGGACTATCCCGGATTTCTATCCGATCGGGGCTTTGAACTGGGCGCGGGTGCGGATGATCGATTCACGATCACGTCGGATCGCAGAACACTGATCATTGATCGCGTCTGGACGCTTGCCGGTGTCGACGACTTGCGCGTGATCACGTGTGAGGATGACGCGATCGCCTCATTCACGCTGCCGGCGCAAGCGAGCTTCTGCGAGCCGATCTGGCTCGACGGATCCGATTCATGGAGTGAGATCGACTACTTCCTGGAGGTATTTGAAACCGACAGTGTGTGCAACGATCAGGTGGTCGGCGCATACTGGTCGGGTTGGTTCCCGGGGCCCGTGGGTCTGATCAATCTTCGCGATCATTTCGATTTTCCCGTACCAGGTATCTATCGCGTCAAACTCGCAGTGACGAACGACTGCACTGACTGGAATGAGGCGGTTCAGTGTATCACGATCCCCCTGGGCATTGATTGCAACAACAATGGCGTTCCCGATGAGTGCGAATCGGTGCTGGACATTCTTGGTGGAGAAATTGACGACTGCGCTTTGCCGTTGGATGACGCCCAGCCGGGTTCCGAGCTGCTTGCTTATTTCGCGACTCTCACCAACGACATTCGGGAATTTGACGACGCTTCGGGCGACAAGTTGTTTGGCCACACGTTTGAAGGTTTATCCGGCGTGTTGGGGAGCATTGAGCTTGAGATACACCTCAAGGCTGTCACGGAATGCTGCTATGGCCCCCAGAACGACATCATCGCGCTTCAGCGGGGCGCGTCTGGGTTCTCGTGGTCGCGCCGCATCGGAACTGAGCCCGGCATTCCGGGGCTATTGAATCATGAGTGGGACTATGGGAGCGACGATGTGATTCTTCTCGATCTGACTCAGCTTCCCATGGTGGACGGGACCACAATCGATCTCCGTTCACAGATCCAGGCGGATGGTCGTCTCGACGTGTATGTTCAGGATGATACCGGCGTGGATTACATTCGATTGATCATCAGCAATGACTGCAACGCCAATGGTGTGCCGGATGACTGCGAGTTGAATCGGGAAATGCTTGAGGGCGTACACGACGACTTCGCGCTTCCGGTTGAAAACGTGAATCCCGGTCCGGAACTTCAGATCCATCTCGATACGCTTGCTGCCGGTCCGCGAGATTTTGATCAGGCCGGATGTGACGAGGCGTTCGGTCACACGATTACAGGGATTCCCGCCACATTTTCTGATCTCACGCTTGAGATTCATCTGAAGTCATCCTGCGCGGGATCGCAGAATGATGCGATCTCACTGCAGTACGCCGGGCCCAGTTTCCTCTGGGGGCATCGAATCGGCACGGAAGACGGCATTCCCGGGCTTGTCGATGACCGTTGGCTGAATGGAAGCGACGAAGTCATTGAATTGAACCTCAAAGCGCTTCCTGTTTCGGGCGGCGCGTTCTTTGATCTCACACAGCAAATCCGTGCCACGGGTCGTCTTGACGTCTATGTTCAAGACGATACGGCTGTTGATTACATCCGCTTGTGGATCGACAACGACTGCAACGCAAATGGCATTCCGGACGATTGCGAACTGTGTTCATGTGCGAATGGCGACATGAACGGCGATGGAACCGTGAATGGTCTGGACCTTCAGGTCTTTCTGAATGCGTATTTGGGGTTTGGGACTTCCTACGAAATCTGTGCCGGCGATTTTGATGGCAGTGCATTTCTGGATGCCGGGGATGTTGCGGCGTTTGTTGGAGTGTTGATAGGGTGTTGACCCGCTAGATGGAATCGCATGCCTTTGCAGGATGTAGGCGGGACATGGTTTGTTGATTCCGGACTGTATTGTCTGACGCCGGCGTGGGAGATAAGGCCCCACGCCGGCGTTGCTTTATTGGCTGAGTCCAGAGGGCTGTTATGTGGCGCTGCGGGAAAGTCGTACTTGGTACGAAATCATCGTCGTTCAAGTTTTTGGAATCAACGGGATCGTGGCGGATGCGGAAACTCGTGAGGTCGTGATCGAGACGGATCTGACGGGGCTGGAAAGAGGTTAGGCCGCGCCGGGACTTCCAGCGGCGATGCGCAATCTGAATATCGAATGGTTGGCGGCGCAAGAAAACGCACAACCTGCCACGGGGGACGGGTTGTGCAATTTGGACCTCCGGGGGTACCGCTAACCCCCAGGGTCCTCTCCAAATCCGTCAGCGTTTGTACCGAGAAATGTCAGTCTTGTCAGGTGTCAAAGGGGTGACAAATTCGATAACTCCAAACATGGGAAAGAGTTAGTGG
>JAJDEC010000295.1 GCA_029259995.1 Phycisphaerae bacterium | reverse complement strand
GTCGTTGATGTCACCTGACATGACGGAGCGTAGTCCGACGCGATCGCTGAGTTCGAAGTACTGCGACACGGACGGATGCAGCATGTCAGCATCGACAAGCAACACGCGCTTGCCCATGCGGACGAGGCTTCGGGCCAGCAGGATGGATACTGTCGTCTTGCCGGCGCTGGCCTCCGGGCTCGTCACGACGACGGTTCCCTTGGGCCGATGCAGGCGTTGCAGCATCATGGTCCGAACAATGCGCATGTTTTCGTTGATGGCGCGACCGAGGAGTGAATCCTCGGGTTCGCCCAGAGCGTCACGTGCCCGCGGCAATTGGCCCAGGAAGGGAACGCCGTTCGGAACCGAGCTGGAGATATCGGCGTAGGCGTGAATCGTCGAGTCGGTTCGGCTGCGAAGGAATCCGATGCCGGCGGCCAGAATGATGGTGGCGGCCATCGCGCAGGCCGAGTAGATCAATCGTCGATCGCTGGACGGCTTACGTCGCAGCGTTCCGGGCGATTGAAGGCTCACACGGGCGGGCGCGTTTCGTTCCATCTCCAGGGCATGCAGTCGATCCGTCAGCTCCTTGCGGAGTGCCTTGCGCTCGACATAGCGCTCTTCGGCCTTGCCGAGTTCGTTGACGACGCGATCAACGGCCGCCAGTTCGCCCTGCAGAGTATTGATCGATGCGACGAGCTGCTCTTCGCGCTTGCCCTGGACGGCCTCGGCGTGATCCGTCGAGTAGCCGCCCGGGAGCAATCGGGCCTCTGTCAGCCGCAGGATTCGCTCGCTGTTCTCCAGGTCGGCGACGACTGCCTGATAGGACGGATGTCCCGATCCGAATTGCTTCTGTGCCAGGGCCAGCCGTCGCTTTGCGTCTTCGAACGCCGCGAACTGTTCCTGCCATGTCGGATCGAGCGTCAGTACGCTGGGGATCTTGTCCCGCGAGCCCGTGGCCCGCACCATCGCGTCGCTGTCGGCTTCCGGCATCTTTCCGGATTCAAACGCTTTTCGTTCGTATTTCCGGACGGCTTGTTCGGATCGCATTTGTTGCAAGCCGGCCTTCATCGAATTGAGTTGGCCGAGTCGCTGGGCGCGAACCTCTTCGTGGACATTGCTGCCCAATTGTTCCGACAGTTCGTACTTCAGATCAAAGAGGGATGTGATCTCCTCGTCGATCTGTTCACGCTGACCGCGCAGCGTGGCGAGTCGGCGTTCGTCGGCGCGGATCTGAAGATCATCCCAGTATTTCTTGTACACTTCGACGACGGCGTTCACGATGATCTGCGATTCGCGGGCGTCCAGCGTTTCGATCGACACGTCGATCAGCTCCGTGCCACGACGTGGTCGGACGGAGAGTTGTCGCCCCAGTCGTTCGGCGGCGGCCTGAATGTCGTTTGACGCGGCGGCGGATGAACTTTGAAACCAGCGTGTCTGTCGGACATCGTCACGATCAAAGACGCGTTCGAGGACTTCCGGGCTCTGAATCAGCGAGACCTGCGTGTTCAGATAAGCGCCGTAGAGCGGCATCTTTCCATTGTCGTCCATCTTGTAGAGGACGCGCGGTACGACGGACGCGACATGAATGACGGCCGTGCTTTCGTACTGCGGTTCCACGCGATTCCAGACGAGGGCGATCAAGGCAGGCGCGACGACAGCAAACACGGCGAGCATCGTCCAGCGAAAACGCCAGATCGCCTTGAAGTCGAAGGTCGGCGGCAATTCCGGCGGGGCGATCGGCCCCGTGAACAGATCCACGCCGTAGGGCGACGATCTCGCCCGGACGATCGCGTCTTCGGACGCGCCGTTGCCATTGTTGGATTCAGGTTGATTCGGTGTCTGGCTCATCGTGAGTTCCTCGCGATCCAATCGTCAGATACCATTGGCGGTTCGAGTTCCATGATGGATGCGTCCCGTCGACCATTGCCCCGCGGACAGGGCGAAGCGATGCGTCAAAATGCATCGATCGACGAATGCGGCCGTTCCGATCGTCACATCATCCCAGAGGATCGAGCGGCACAAGATCGAGTCCGCCTCCACGACGCAATTCGATCCAATCGTTGTCGGTCCCACAATCGTCGCTCGTGATTCGACTCGAGCGCCGGGGCCGATCAGGCAGGGGCCTTCAATGCGGGCGTCCGCAGAGATGTCTGCCGACTCGTGAACGATGGCGCCGCCCTCGTGCGAATAACCCGGCGGCGGCGTGTCCATATCGTACAGATGTTTCAGTATTCGCCGGCTCGCCAGGAAGCACGAATTGGCGCCGGTCACGCGCAGCGGCGCGTCTTCAAGCAGGTAGCGATGAACGCTCAGGCCACGATCGTGAAGCCGCGGAATGAGCATTTCCTTGATGTCTTCGTAACCCACGTTTCCGACGTGCTCCAATGCCGCGCGGGAAAAGACATAGATGCCTGCGGGCGCAAATCGATTTGCGCTCGTCGAGCCGCTGACGGTGACCGTCATTGCGGCGCCGCTGCGAGCGTGTGTGTCCATGAGTTGGTCGATGTTGACGGATTGCGGGATCACGCAGCCTTCGACAACCAGGAATTGATCGCCGGCCAGCTCGCGCGTCGCATCGGCAACGCAGCCCGCGGGACCGCGCGGCATGTGATCTTCGTAGTACTCGATGTTGATGCCGTGTCGGGCGCCGTCGCCGAGACAGGATCGCAATGTACGCGTGTCGCTGTTCGCGCAGATGCGAACGCCGTCGGCGCCGCCGTCTCGCAACCAGCTCAGTGGATATTCCACGAGCGGCCTGTTCGCGATCGGTACCAGCGTGCGCGGTACCCATCGCTCGAATGCCGAGGCGCGCCATTGATGCACGCCGGCCAAGATGATGCCCGAAGAATGTGTGTACATCTTCCCCCGAAGTCCCCCAATTGAGCGATCGGAACTGAACCCCTCCGTCCGATGCTCGCTCGATTCTATGGCTGCCTGTTCTGGATAGTCATTCATGCGTCCGAATCATGCCTTGCATACTTGGACTGTTGTTGTCAGCTGAATCCTGCCTCGAAATCCAAGGCCTGCCCGCACTGTGGTTATGGGTTGCTTCTCGTGATAGGCGCGGCTGCACCAGCCGAGAATCGGCGATGTTTCGCCGTTGGAAAGCCGGATCTCGGCTGTGTCCGGGAGCGTCATCTCGATGGCACCTTCGTCGCGCGTTGCGCGGACCACGCGATCGCCGACCAGTTCGACGCGGCACTCCGGCGCAAAGTGGAAATGGATCGCGGCGTTATGAGACGCCGATGCATCGAGTACATCGGCGATTCGGACGCAGCCTGACGATTCGTCCAATGTGATGCTGCGTCGATGAATGACGGGATCGGAAAGCCGTGTGTAGCCGTCGTGTTCCGCGATCAGTCGCGTCTTGCTGCCATCCGGGCGCCAGTCGATGCATCGCGCGTTGGCGCGACGCCCCCACATGAATTTGCCGAGCATCTCGGACTGATCGAGGCCGTCGATTTCGATCGTGTTATGGGCCCGCGTCATGCGGAAGTAGTCCCGCCACTCGGGATGCGTGAAGTAGTCGTAGGTTCCGGGATCGATCAGGAATTCCGCGCCGAATGCCCGAAGCGTCACGCTCAGTGCGTCTGCGTGTCCGTGGGCGGCGATCGATCTGAATCCCAGCGCGCCGACATCGACTGTCACACTGATGGCGTCGCCGTGTCCGGTTCGGCCCGACTGAAGCAGGTAGATTCCGGCCTCGTGGAAATGCGTCGAACGGAGTTGTGCAGACTTTGGTTCGGCCGCTTTGCTGGTGCCGGCGTTCGGGCCGAACAGCCAGTTCGCCGCTTCATGACAGCATTCGCTGAACGCGCCATCAGTCGTCGAATGTCCGACGATACGATCCACAATCTCAATCCAGGGTTTCGGATCGCCGCGATCGCCGCCCAGATCGAGCACGTAGCCGTCGTCGCAGTCTCCGAACAGCGGCATTCTGCCGCCCGCTGAAAGTGCTTTCAGAAATCCGCTCATTGAATCGAGCCGCGCTGTGTATTCGGCTGGAAAGGCGTCATTGGATTGCTGGCCGACGATGTGCGCGATCGTGAAGAACTGGAGAACGAACAAGTGATATCCCGTCGCCAGCTCCCGATGCACGCCATCGGGATCGACTTGATCGGAAATCTCGTGAATCAGGATTCGCTTCGCGTCACGGCGCCAGACTTCTGCATTCGGCAGATGCGGATATCGACATGCCGCGACATAAACACCCGCGGCCTCGCCGATCAGGTGATTGTTCGCCGAGCTGAATCGTGAGTACTTGCGTGAAACATCCCAAAGATGCTGATAGATGCTTGTTTCGA
>JAJDEC010000294.1 GCA_029259995.1 Phycisphaerae bacterium | reverse complement strand
TCCATCATCCACGCCATGATCTGCGGATTTGTATACACGTCCGGCGCCGGAACGTCACGATGCACGCCGAGCTGTCGCGCAACGGCGCGCATGTAGGCGCGGGCCAGTCGTTCCTTTTCCGTCTCCGTCATTTCCTTCGGGTTGCACGTAACGCCGCCCTTGCCGCCGCCGAGGGGAATGTTGACCACGGCGCATTTCCAGGTCATCCACGCCGCCAGCGCCCGGACGGTATCGATCGTCTCGTCCGGATGCCATCGCAACCCGCCCTTGGTCGGTCCGCGGGCGCTGTTGTACTGCACGCGATAAGCGTGGAAGACGCGGGTACGACCGTTGTCCATCTTCACGGGGATCGTGAATCGGAATTCGCGCTGCGGCCAGCGCAGGAATTCGTGGGTCGCGGCGTCGAGGCCGAGTTTCTTGGCTGCCTCATCAAGTTGCTGTTGTGCGATTTTGAAGGGATTGAGTTCCGCCATCGAAGATGCTCCTTCCAACAAGTTGCGGCGCGTCGTCATAGATCGCGGCGCTCGTTCGCCGTACAGGGCGAAACTTGGATGATACTAATGCGCGTTGGGATGAGCAATCGTCCGCGCGAGGGCCATAAATAGGATGAAAATCGAGCGATTTGGGAGAACGGCCAGGCTGACTGCGGATGACTCGCCGTGAATCCGAGGACGAACAGCGGCGCACGTCAGGCGAACCAGAACGTACGACGTTTCCAGTCGCGATGGGACGCTCCGAAGGCGTCCTCCAGAACCTTGTCTTCCATACGCGTGCGGATCAGCTGAAGCGCGACAAAACAGACGTAGAACGCGATCCAAACCCAGTGCGAGTTCGCCAGAACCAGCCAGACGCCCGCCTGGGCGAGGAATTGACCAAAATAGATGGGATGCCGGACAAAGCGATAGGGGCCCGTGATCTTGAGCACGCGCGCTTCGGGAACGATGCTGAGCGATCGAACCAGATAGGCATAGCCCCAGATTTCGATCAGGAGTCCGGAGAGGATCAGGCCGCCGGCGAGGATGAGCTGATAGAGCGCGATGGGATTCCGCCACATGAACGCCCGCCAGTCGCGGCACAGGTCGTTGTCGAGTATTTCGAAGATCGCCTCGTAAAAGAGCGGAAGAAACGGCCAGAACGCGCCGACAAAGGCGAGCGCAATCTTGCCCGGGTCCGTCGCGCGTTTGATTGGCAGAATGCGCAGGCAGAAACCGGCGACGATGAGAATGTAGGTGACGTCGACGAGGATCCGGGCGGCGAGATCGATCGACGTGCTTAACGTTCCCGTCGCCCATCGGTCGTTGGCGAGATCGAGAAAGATGCCGTAATGGCGCGATCGCCAGACCAGGAAGCCGACGAAAATCGAAACGCCGACGATCCGGAAGAGTGCGTCGGGAATGGCGAGCCAGAATCGCGCGAAGCCCTCGCGGGAGTCGTCGTTCGGCGCGCCGTGTTGCAAGGGGTCTGCGTTGTCTGTCATCTCTTGAACCATCGGCCGAATCCCGCGGGTTCGCCAGCGCCGGCGTGTTATTATCGAGATCTCAATGGCGGCGCGTCGCACGATCGCGTTTCGCCGCGTTCCGACATGGACGCAGTTTGACACGTCTTGGCGCGGTTGCCTACCATGCCGCTTCGGGCGGAGCGATACCGGATCACGGGGATTCCGGCGGGATTGGCGACGCTTTGGATGCGGAGCAATATGGGTTATTCGCTGAATGCGCTGACAGATTATCTTGCAACAGTCGGCATGCCGTCGTCGGTGGATGGGGATGGGGCGAAGCACGTCACGGGCGTTGCGACGCTGGAAGAGGCGGGAGAGCATGAAATCAGCTTCCTGTCGAACCCGAAGTACGAGTCCGCCCTGGGCCGAACAAAGGCAGGTGCCGTCATTGTTTCGAAGGATCAGGCGATTCCCGACGGGATGAACGTGATCCGGTCGCCGGACCCGTATGCCGCCGTGACGGCGGTCATCGTTCGGATTCACGGCTATCGCGAACACGCGTCGTGCGGCATCAGCGATCGGGCCACGATCCACTCGACGGCGCAGATCGGTGATAATGCGAACATTCATCACGATGTGACGATCGGCGCCAATGTGCGCATCGGGAAGAATGCGACAATCTATCCGGGGACGTATGTCTTTCAGGATTGCGAAATCGGCGACGATTGTCTGCTTTACCCGAACGTCGTGATCTATCCCGGCTGCAAGCTGGGGGATCGCGTGACGCTGCATGCGGGAACCGTGATCGGCGAGGATGGATTGGGATACGCGCCCGTTGATGGCAGCTGGTACAAGATTCCGCAGATCGGCATCACGGAAGTCGGCGATGATGTCGAAATGGGCGCGAACTGCGCCGTGGATCGTGCGACGCTGGGCCGGACTGTGATCGGCGCGGGGACGAAGTTCAGCAACCTCGTCACGATCGGTCACGGCACGAAAGTCGGCGAACATTGCATGTTTGTCGGGCAAGTGGGAATCGCCGGATCGGTCAATGTGGGTAACAACGTGACGATGGCTGGGAAAGTCGGCGTCGCCGGGCACCTGGAGATCGGCGATCGGGCCCAGCTCGCCGCAATGACGGGCGTCATGCGAAACATCCCTGCGGATTCCAAAGTGGCCGGCGCGCCGGCGATGCCGATTCAGACGGCGATGCGCGCGTTCAGCATGATGGAAAAACTGCCGGACATGTCGAAGCAACTGAAGAAGCTCGAAGCGCGCGTCAAGGAGCTTGAGGCGAAGCTGGACGACGGCGACTGAGCCGAGTGACTTGTGGCGCAGAACGCCGGGGTTTGTTGATTATCAATTCACGATAGAATCCCGAGCGTGGTAGATCAAGACCTTGAGGCAAACCCGCATGATCAGGAGCGACCGACCCGGGCGTATTGGCTGATCGCCGTCGTTCTTGTCGGTTTGTTGATCCACGGCGCGACGAGTCTGGTCACGAGTCACGATTCCCTTTCGAATGATGAACAGGAATATGTCGCGCTTGCGAAGTCCATCGCAGACGAAGGTCGATTCGTGCTGCCGACGGGTGATGCCGCCACGAGAATGCCGCTGTACCCGCTGGTGCTCTCGCTCGCCTATCGAACCCAGGACGCAAAATACTGGCTGAGTGCCGTCGACCTCCTGCAGGCGATGATGGCGCTGTTGACGACGATCGGCCTGGCATGTATCGCGGCTCGATTGGCTGATGCCCGTGCCGGGGTTGTGGCCGGATTGGCGGCAATGTTTTACGGGCCGTTTCTTTACTTGCAGGGGCAGTTGCTGACGGAAACGCTGGCGCTGATGCTGATGACGCTGGCGCTGTGGTTGTACGTCGCCCATTGCATGATTGAACCGAAATGGATTGAGCAGCGAATCGCGCCGTGGGGCGTGTCGCTGTTCCTCGGCCTGGCGACGCTGACCCGCGCGAATGCGGCACTGCTGCTCATCCCGTTCGTCATGCACGCGTTTCTGCGGGCACCGACCGGCGCGAATCGGAGTGGTCGGCTCCTCGCGATGACCTTGCCGGCGGCGTTGATCATCGGCGGCTGGATGATTCGGAACGAGCAGGTTGTGGGCAAATTCTCACTCTCCACGATTGGCGGATTGAATTTCTATCTCGGCCACAATGCCGACTATCGCAATGATCCCGGCGTTTCCGCGGCGAACTATGATCGATTCAACGAGCTGCGCCGCGAAGGCATGAGTGAAGCCGAGGCGGATCGGAAGTTATTCTCCGACGGCATGGCGTTTGCAAAGTCGAATCCGGGGGAATTGATCAGTAACGGGTTTCGAAAGATCCGCGTTTGGTTCACGCCGACGACGAAATCGCTGGGACCGTCGCTCCTGCTGCTGGTCTCCGGTGCGATCGTGATATCGATGTTCTGGCCGCCGATTCAAGCGTGGCGAATCGTGACGATCCGACGGCCGCTGCTGATCATCTGGGCCGGGCTGGCGATCTGGTATGGCGTCTGGGCCTATCGCGTGCCGACGATACCGCTCGTCTCGGCAAAATATCTGCTGCCGTTGGGCATTCCGGCGATCCTGTTTTTTCGACCGACGTTGCGCGTTCGCGGGTTGTTCGTCGGTCTGCTGGCATCGCAGGTCTTCGTGGCCGTCGCGTTCATACCGATATCGCGGCTGCGATGGGTGATGGATGCGCTGCTGATCGTGGCGCTGGCGGTCGCCGTGTCGAATGTGTGTGAATGGATGCGGCGGAAGCGGTCACATGATTTGCAGGTTTCCGATGTGTGAGTTGTGATGGTGAGACGGGAGTTCCGGCGAAAGTCGGGAGTCACGCAGGGCGCGTGTTGGTGTGCGATACTGATCATCGTGACCCCATCCCTGAAGGGATGGGCCACCCGACCGTCCAAGTGATCCGCAGGTTGCTGATGTGTAAGTTGTGATTGTGATGCGGGAGTTCCGGCGAAAGTCGGGAGTCATGCAGAGCGCGTGTTGGTGTGCGGTACCGATCATCGTGACCCCATCCCTGAAGGGATGGGCCACCCGAATTGGGGAAAGTGAATGAGTGCGTCATTGATTGATGGCAAAGCGCTGGCGGCGCGGATACGGGAGGGCGTGGCGAGGCGGGCGGCGGCGCTGCGCGAGAAGGGCCGACCGCCGAAGCTGGCGTGTCTGCTGATCGGCGACGATCCGGCGTCGATCAGTTACGCCGGTTCGCAGCAGAAGCACGCCGAGGGCGTCGGCATTGATTATGAACTTCGTTGCCTTCCGTCAGATTGTGACATGCCAACGGCATTGTCCGCTGTTGACGCACTGAACGTCGACACCAATGTCAGCGGAATCATTATCCAGATGCCCGTGCCGAAGCCGCTGGACGGTTTCGCATTGCAACAGCGAATCGCGGCGTCAAAGGATGTCGAGGGTGTGGGCGCTGCGAATCTTGGCCTGCTGGCAATGGGCCGCGACGCATTGGCGCCCTGCACGGCGGCGGCCGCGTTTGCCTGCTGCAAGGCGAGCGGCGTTGACATGACTGGTAAGGAATCCGTTGTCGTCGGACGCAGTGTGATCGTTGGTAAGCCGCTGGCGATGCTGCTTTTGGGGGCGAATGCGACCGTGACGCAGTGTCATACGCGCACGCGCGATCTGGCGGCGCACACGAGGCGGGCTGAGTTGCTGTTTGTCGCGGCGGGGGTACCGGAGTTGATCGGGGCGGAGCACGTGGGCGAGGGGGCGATCGTGATTGATGTCGGCACGCATCGGGTGGATGCGGCGGATGGGAAGAAGAAGACTGTTGGCGATGTGAAGTTCGATGAAGTTGCGGCAATTGCGTCGCAGATTACGCCGGTGCCGGGCGGGGTTGGCCCCGTGACGGTGGCGATGTTGTTGGAGAATACGGTAGCGGCGGCGGCACGGGCAGCGCACTGAGCCGCGACCGTGAGGGAGTCCGGGCGCGCGTACCCGGGCGAAACTCGCGTATTTCGATCGGCGCGCGGAGCCCGATGGTCTGGGCGGCGAAGCACCGTGGATTCGACTGCCGACGTTTGCTTGCGGTCGCTCGGCCACTTGCTGACGCGCGTGGCTCGGATCGCGAAATACCGATGCCTAATGTCGATACGACACTGGAGAATTCCAAGTGGCAGTGTATGTCCTGATTCAGAGAATCAGTGAGTATGAAACGCACGCAAACTATCTGTTCGGCAAGAATGAGGAACTATGCGGCGAATTTCAGATCGACAAGGCGTCCGGCGAAGTTTCCATGCTGCGGCCAGCGCAGGGCGATAACGCGGACAACGCTTCATTCCGTTGTGCGGAATACAAGATCAAGGGGCACTGGAAGGCTGGGGAAATGCCGAATCGTTCGTGTTTCGCGGCATGAGTTCTGGCGGGCCCGCGCGCGTCTTTGGATCGACGTGTAATGCTCCGATGGTGCGCCCCGGCGTTACGTGTTGATCTGGAATTCGCGAAGGAGCTGATAGACGCTCGGCCACTTGCTGACGCGCGTGGCTCGGTCTGGCGCGCGTCGCTCAGATTGCACGTGCTACACGGCGTGACGCCTCCCGAACAAGAGCATCGTCGTGAGCTTCACGACCTCTTCTTGCGGGTACACGATCAAATGAACGTGTTCCGGCAAGGCAAGTCACTGATTTGCTCCCAGTGTCAACATGCCGACCTTGAGGGTCGGCATGGCACCCACAATCCCCGGCTTCCGCCTACATGTCGTCCGTTGGCAGGACAATCGTCGGTCCGTTGTGTGCGGCGTCGGATGCCTCGGGGCCGGAGTCGTCGAGGCCTTCCGCCAGTTCCGTCTTACAAATCTCGCGCAGCAGCATCGTCGCGTAGCAACCCGACGACAGCGAAAATCGCAATTCCACGTAAAACCCGAATTTGTCCGTGCCGTTTTCCATTTCGAGATCGCGCGGAAAGAACCGCAAAGGCCGACGCGAGCCCTGGATTTTCATCCGCTTGAGCTTGTCAAAATCCTCAACAGTGACGAGCTCGTCATGCAGCACGTCGTCCTCGATTTCGCAGGGCACGCCGTCGGTTCGCGTCATTCGACCACCATAGAGTGGTCCCGAAGGCGAAATCTCACCGGCCGCGGCGCGAAGATTCTCCGCTTCGACATCCTCGACGCGAAACACGCTGCCCGTGTCATGCTTGTAAGCAAGATCGCCAAGTCGGACCTGGTCGATCTCGTTGATGCGTCGACCGAGCACTTCGTTGAACAGGTGCGACTGATAGGCATTTACGAAGAACTTCAGCATCCGCGAATCGATCGTGCGATACGCCTTGTTGTGTTTGCCGGCGAATCGTTCCATCTGCCGGGCGAGCTTGCGATTGTCGCGGAAGCCATAGGGCCACGTCTTCACGGCCTCGCCGTACTTGCCGCCTTCGTAGAGATGGCGTGCATGCTTGACGGGCCCCGTATCAAACGGCGTCGGTCGCCCGAGCATCAGATCGACAACTTCTTTCGCATCGCCCTTGAGCACGGCGCGGCCGATCTG
>JAJDEC010000293.1 GCA_029259995.1 Phycisphaerae bacterium | reverse complement strand
CGAGCGTGAAACATGCGCGAAGCGTCGATGCGGAGTTTCTGTCGATTCTTCCCGAACATGAAGCGCATTCAACATGGGAGCGAATCGTTCAGCCGGCCTGCAGTGCCGTGATGATGCTCTGGTTCAGTCCCATTTCCGTCAATCGCGGCAAAGTCGCGTACGCCAACGGCGCGTTCATGCTGATCGTACGATCGTGCTACCAGGCGATCGGCGGCCATACGGCGGTCCGTCACGAAGTGAACGAGGACATTCACCTGGCGCGACGCGCTCGGGATGCCGGCAAACGGCTGGTCATTTCCACGGCGCGCGGCCTTTATAACGTTCGGATGTATGACAGCTTTGCTCGTATCTGGTCAGGCTGGACACGAATCTTCGCCGGATCGTTTTCCAGGAAATGGCACATTGTCCGGGCCATCGTTGTGCTCGGGTTTTTCACTTTTCTACCGTGGCTTGTCTTTTTAATGTCGGCATTCGTTCCTGCATGGCGCGACTTTTCGTGGTTGGGCATGACGTCGATTGCGGCAGGGAGTTGCGCGTTTCAGTTGGCCGCGATGTCCGTTTTCTATCGCCTGGGACGCGTGCCGATGGCGTACGGAATCGTGTATCCGATCGGAGCGCTCGTCGCGCTGGCGGCGCTGATCAATGCTGCGAAGTGTGCGGCGGCGGGCGGCTCGTTCACATGGCGCGGTACGATCTATCGCAACGGCGTGGCCGATCATTCCGCAGAGGCGGCGTAGCCGATCACATTTCCGGCGATGCGCCGAATTGTTCCAGAAACGAGACGACTTGCGTTGTGCTGAATTCGTAGACCGTGCGCAGTCGACTTGTCATTTCTTCGGCGCTCCATTGCGTGGGATTTCCCCAGCGGGCGTCGACTTCAATGAAGAGCTGCTTCGGATCTTCCATCAATGATTCGACGCGGACCGTCGCCTGCCAGTTGGGTTGTCCTTCGCCCTGAACGGCGGGCAGGAGCATCTTGATGCCTACACCGAAAACGGGGCGACCGAGGGGCTTGAGCCGATCGTCCATTCGCATGCAGTGCTTGCCGAGAAAGAGTCGCGAGTCGCCCGTCGCGGCCTGCGCCGACAGGCGAATCAGGCATCCCGTTCCGCCGAGCATCAGTTGCGGCTTGAAGGCGTGTTCGATCACGCGCATCGCGAGCGTGAGATTGTCCTGAAACACGTCGATCGGTCCCGTCGGGAATTGATCCTCAAACGCCATCGCATCGGGCTGCACAGTGAGCTTGAGTTCGCTTCGGCGATCGTTCTCGGGTTGCGGCGAACTGAGTCGCCATGCGTTCGGGGCATATTCGTGACGCTGCCAGTCGAAGCCTTCGTTCGCCTTGGTCTGAAACAGCTGGCGATGAGGCTTGTCGAGCTTGGCCTGCGGGGCGAACCGGATGCCGACGTGTATGCCGCGCGTCTTGACGGTCTGTGGAAGCATGCTGGATTTCACTTTCCGCCGATTGCGGTCGGATCCGGATTTGACTCGTTGGACGGCGCGCACTTCGTCGTACGACGCGCGGCGGCCGTCGATCAGTTGTCTGGTGTGGCCGCGTCATCATCCGAAGCGACTTCGTCCGCTGCGTCCGCCGACTCGTCAGCGCCGTCCGCGTCCGTTGTCTCCGCATCGTCGACGTCTGATGTTGCGTCGTCTGTCGAGTCATCTGTCGGCGTGACTTCCGTCATCGGCTTGATCGGCGCGGCCCCGGTAAAGGTGCTGGCAGATGGCGGGGGCGTCGTTTCCGGCGTTGTCAGGAGAATCGACGGCGGTTCCGGGAATTCGATCATGGTCGACCATTCCGACATGTGTGCGAGCCGGAACTCCGCCTCGTCGGCGATCGGCGTCGCTTTCAGCTTGTCGTTGGCTTTGACTTTCTCGTAATAGGACTTTGCCCTGTCGAATTCACCGCGATCTTCTGCGATGGTTCCGAGGCCCATCAGGGCGCGACCGAGGGCGGTAAAGTCACCGGCCGGGTTCGACGCGACGGCGTTGAATGCGTTCTCGGCACGCGAAAGCATTTCCTTGCGCGCGTCCGAATCAGCGGCCTCGCTCTGGTCGCGATTCTGTCGCAGTTTCTCCAGGGCTGTGCGGCCGATCATCAGATAAGCGCTGCGTGTGATCGCCGGCGAAACGTTGTCCTTCGCGACGGCCTCGTAGTCGGCCAGCAGCTCGCTCGTTGACGCGTCCGCCGCGCCGGCGGCACCGAGCCGGGACCAGGCGTCGCTCTGTGCATTGGCGCGCTGATTGACGAACCACACGCCGACGGCGATGACGACGATGGCGCCGCCAATGACGGCCGTGAGCAGCGTCGCGTTCTGCTTGACGGTTTCCGAGACTTTCTCGATCTGCGTCGAGAGTTCATTGGTCTGTAGTTCGTGACGCCTGTCGCTTCTCATCGGATCATCCGGCTTGTCCTGCCGGCCTCACAAAAGTCGTTGGGTTCTCTTAGTCCTTGGCGGCGATGATCACGGTCACACGCGTCTTGGGCCCCCAGAAACCTCCTGGCATCTGGTCGACGCGGACTTCGCATTTTTCGCCGCCCTTTTCGTAGTTCAATACGTACGCGCCGTTCTGCAATCGCTCGTCAACGAATTCCCAGTCGAACGTCGGCATCAACTGCTTGTAGAAATCATTGGTCGGCTGCGGCTTTTCGTCACCGACGTAGTAGTGCTTGACGGCACGTTCACCGGGGCGATTCTCGTGCGTACTCTTACGGCGATCCAGCTCGAATTCGGCCGGAACCGGAATATCGACCACATAGGATCGAGATTTTGCCGGAAGAACCGTTGCCGCGCCGCTGTTTCGCGGGCCGCATCCCGGAAGGGCCGCCATCGTTGCGATCGACAGCAGCACTGCCAACATCGTCGTCGCGGGTGTTGTGAATGAACGCGTCAATACTCTGTCCTCGCGTTGTAACCCGCTAGCGGTCATACGCTTATCGTCTCAAGCCCAACAAGGCTAATCCGCACGGCGGGGAGTGTCAATCCGGCCGGACTCGAGCGCAGACCGCATGCGCGGGCGGCGAAATGCCATGCTTGAGCATCGGCGTCGTGGGGGGCGGGGCTTGATACGGATGTGGCGGGTTGAGGGGAATTGGGCGCCGAATCTGCGGCTGCGCGTTTGCACGGTGTAAGTCCTTGATGCCGCGTGCCTTCGCGTGAATTGCGGGAAATGCGGGAGGCGCAAAACGGCGCAAAATCTGCAAA
>JAJDEC010000292.1 GCA_029259995.1 Phycisphaerae bacterium | reverse complement strand
CCTGGCGGACACGGATCCGTTTCGAACCCGGCTGCGCGATCAGATGTACCGATTGACGCGGGAATCCAACACCATCGACATCGACGCGCTTCGAGAACTGGCCGCCGATCCGGCCTTCGAGACGGCGCCCGCGACGTCGTTGTCCTGGCTGGGCAGTTGCTTCCTGTCGGCGAAGGATTCCGATCCGCAGGGCGGAATGGACGTCTATCGCCGCGCCGTCGCGTTGTATCCCGACGATTTTCTCCTGAATTCCGACTATGCCCGCATGCTGGAGTACATGGGGCGTATTGACGAGGCGTCGCGCATCTATTCCCGCTGCGTCGCCATTCGGCGAAACGTGAGCGGGGCATGGCGTGCACTCGGTATCTCGCTGCGATCGTTGGGAAGTTACCAGGAAGCGATCGACGCGATCGGTCAGTCAATTCGGCAGCAGCCGGATCACATGCCGACGCATGTTGATTTGTGGTTGACGTATGCAGCCGCGGGCGACATCGCGGGGGCTGCCGAGGTACTTAGAAACGCGGCCGAATTGTCGGATGATCGCGTGGAACCTCACGTCATGCTGATGACAGCACTGCCCGATCGTTCGCCGATGACAAGATCGGGGCAGCTCGAATCGGCGATCAGGATGCTTCAATCCGCTCGCGACCGCGTCGATGGCGATTCCGCGGCGATCGATCAGTTGGACGACTGGATTGCCCTGTGCGAGCGAGCGATCACTTATCGCGATGAAACGCTGCCATTGCCGCCCGAATGGGCGATGCCGCAGGAAACGGATGACGCGTCCGACGCCACGGGGCACGCTTTGTCCATTGAGGACAAGGAGTAGCCAGGATGTGGACGTGGATCATTGTTATCGCGAGTATTCTTGTGGTCTTGATCATGACGCCGCTTCTCGTCGGTCGATTCCTGCCGAAGCAGTTTTCGACCGTCACGCAACTACGGATTCGTCGAACGCCGCAGGCCGTCTGGGACGCGATCGGGGACTACCAGAAACTCCCCATTTCCGCACGCATGCATCGGGCGACGGAAGTCCTTCCCGACGTCGACGGTCGGCCGGCCTGGCGAGAGAACATCGGCTCGAGCCGAATCCGTATCGAAACCATCGAGGCAGACGCGCCGTCACGATTGGTGCGACAGTTTCAGGACGAAGTCGTACCGATGCGACTGCGGATGCAATACGACATCGAACCGGCCGACGATGGGAGCCTCGTCCGATGTACGGCAAACGGCACTGTCGACAACGGTACGTGGCACGCGCCCTTTTTTCGTTTCATGATCCACGTATTCGGCGGCGCCAAGTCCGGTCAGAAGCAGTATCTGGCGAGCGTTGCAAAGCACTTTGATGAGAAGCCGAGATTTCAGGAGTGACATATGGCTGGATTTACGAGAGAGATTCGCATCCATCATTCGCCGGAATCGGTCTTCGCGTTTGCGTGCGATATTGAGAATGCGCCGAACTGGATAACGGATATCGTGCGCGTCGAGAAACTGACGGACGGACCAGTCCGCGCGGGCACGCAATTCCGCGAGACGCGTCGAATCGGCAATCGGGAGCACTCGGCCGTGATCGAAGTGACGGCGCACGAGGCCCCTCGCCTCCACACGGCGTCGTCGAGCGCTTTTGGAATTCACTGTACCTATCACTACACGTTCGAACCCGAGGAGTCCGGGACGCGCGTGCGGTTGGAGGCGAAGGCGACAAGCAAATGGTATCCGTCGTTCGTGATCGGCCGGATGCTCAGGATGATGGAGAACATGGACGGCGATCAGCTTGAGAAACTCAAGGCGGCGATGGACGGCGAGGCGAAGCTGCTCTGAGTGAGCAGGAAGAATGATTCATGTTCTGGAACCGGCGACTCGCCGGTTCGCCAAGGCCTGTGCAATACTCGCTGAATCAATCTGCATTTCGACCCGGTCAATCCTGCATGCAGGCTCACAGCTTCGGTTTTCGCGTTGTGCAGGCTTTTCTGGTTTCGGCCCGTTTTCCGCGATACAATGTCGAGTGAGGGTTGAAACGACGCTCGCTTGAATTGAAAGCGGAACCAAAACATGCAGCTGAAACCCTGTCGCGTCCAGACGGCCCTGTCCATTCGGGTCATTTCCACAATTCTCATTTTCGTATCGAGCTTTGCGATGGCGGACGATCCTGTACGTCTTCCAATGCGCCCCGGCCGCAAGAACATCGAGATCTGGCCGCCGAAGGAGACTGATCGCAAACCCGTCAATCGTCTGTCACTCAACGGCTGGCAATATGCGGCCGTCAAGAATTACGATCCGAATGCCGGCGTGCCCTGGGAATTGCAGGTCACGCCGATTGTCGAGAATCCGGACGGCTGGATCCCGGGCGATCCGTATGCAGGCCTGCCGTCCGTCATGGATCAGTCGTTCGCAAGATCCGTCCTCGCCAGGACCGAAGTCACGAGCCGGAAATCAAACCGCAAGCCGGAAGACCTGACGCTGCCCGTGATCAGGTTGCCCGAAATCGTCTGGCCGCAGCGCTTCGCGGCGGAATACGACAACGTCGTCGGTATCCACTTTCACGAGTACGTCTCCGACGACTTTGCGAGGATTCTTTACTCCATCCACAAAGTTCCGCCGGATGGCCCCGACGGAATGCCGCCGGCGAATTTCGACGGCGCCCGCGGCTCGCGCATCGAAGCGACGCTGCTCACGCCCGTGATCTGGAGTCTGGATCAATCTGTCATGGTTCGCGATGACTATCAGTCGATTCCCGACAAAGCCCGACGCGACATGACGACGCAAGGCCGGATCGATCACGAAGTCGGCCATGCGGAAGTTTCGCGAGGCGTGCTGATACCTGGCATTGCGGGCCCGCAGGATTGGAATCCGCAGTATTGCGTTGGGAGGCGCTGCAACCTGACGTGGTATTGGAAACGCGAGATCATCGGCCGTTCGTGGGAGGGCTATCAGCGCGGTGTCGGCAAGCTCAAGACGCTTCGGACAAGCATCGCGATCGTCCCGCCGACGCGCTGGTCGAAGCTGCTGCCCATCCCGCCGGAGCGCGTCACGCAGCGCCACATCGACGAATTCAATCGCGAAATCGTCCAGATCGGCGGACTATTGTCAGGGCTGGATCAGAAGGCGCAGGATGAGTTTCACTCGCATCACGGGGCGTTTGAGGCGGCTGGATTTCCGTGATGGCGTCCGCGTGAACGGCCGAGTCCGGCGTTTGCGGCGTCGCGTTCCAGAATCACGCCAATCGGGACGCGATGTCGATCAATCGTCAGGCTGGCTCAGACCTTCTGCGCGGGCACATCAATTCATTTGGAATTCGAATTCGCGATGGTCATCCGGCGGGATTGGCGACAGCCGACGGTGGGATTCGAACCCACGACCCCAGCTTTACGAAAGCTGTGCTCTACCACTGAGCTACGTCGGCAGCAAGACCGAATATCTTCGGCGTGTTGATGCAGGGCGTCAAGGTATTCGTGAAACAGGATTTCCACGGCAGCAGACTGGAAGATCAGGG
>JAJDEC010000291.1 GCA_029259995.1 Phycisphaerae bacterium | reverse complement strand
AGCCCCCAGAAATCACCGACGCCCGCAAACCCTTGCCACAACTGGCGTAAGAACAGCAACACCGAGACTCAAAGCCCCGGCGTCCGTCGTTCACCTGTGGGTCGCGCGATTTCGCAACCCGTGACGTACCAAGGGTCCTGGACGAATAATCATCAAGTGTGAACCCGAGTATGTCATTCGCGAACCGTCACACCGCGTTTGGATTCATTTCTCAATCGCGGCCGTATTGAGTTGCCGGCTGCGGCCGATTGATTGTCTCGTGCCCTTGACGGCCAGTCGCCGCCGCTGGTCGTCGTTCAGCCGCATTCCTTTGCCCGGAAGAAGCTCACGAAGGACGCGATTCTCTTCTCACGGAGATAGTCGACAACGGCGGCTTGCTCACGGTTCAGCCATCCGGCGAGCGCGATTACGAAGCGTTTCCAAGGATCCGAAAACATCGAATGAGATCGTAGCCCGGCACGCCATCTGTGAAATCGCTTGAATTTCGGCGATGGCGTGGCGAGAATCGGCGACGGCTGAACAAAGAAACCTCACGGGCGAGGGTCTTTCCGGTGATCTTTCAACGGGCAATGTTGGGCGGCCATCAGAGGATAGACGTGCAGGAGCGTGCCGGCGCGCCATCGGGCTTACGGATTCTTGCGGGGCGGCGCTTCCTTGCGAGCCCTCTGTGTCATTGCACTGTCTCCCGCTTGGACTCGTGTAGGGCTAATCGTAGATGGCGGCATGCTCGATGCAGAGCGTCTGGTTGACGGTGTCGATCGTATGGGAGTCGATGTGGCCGTCCGGCCAGTAGATCCTCAGATCTCCGGCAGTACTGGCGTTGCCCACGCCGAAATGAATAATCTGCTCGTCCTGCGAGAGATACGATGAGCTTGCGCCAAGTTCGGCCATTTGGGTAACACTTCCAGTCGTGAGATTGACGCGTGCGCCGAGCGCCGCGGTATTGCCGCCGTGCTGCTCCAGCCGAATTCGGAGCCAGTTGCCCGATGGCGTACTCGTGTTTCTTAGAATCGTCGGGCGGCCGGAGTGTTTGCAGATGACGAGGTCGACCAGACCGTCGAGATCGATGTCCAGTTGGGCGCCCCCGCGGCGAACGGCAGGCTCATGCATGGGGGGCGCGGCGAATTCGGTGACGTCGACGTAACCGCGCTGTCCGCGATTCCAATAGAGACTCGAAGGTTGTCCTTGTAAGCGGAGGCGATCCGAGCTTTGTTCCATCGTGCTGCCGTTGACAACCCACAGGTCTAGCCGCCCATCGTTGTCGAAATCGCAGAAGCCCGCCGCCCATCCGACCAGATCGAGTGAGACCTGTCCGAGGCCGAGGCGATCGGCGTCATCCATAAACCACAGGTTTGTGTTCTTGATCTCGCTCATGTCATTGTCGATGAGCATGTTGCGGTAGAGGGCGTTTTCTTGGGCGATCCAGTGTGTAATGAGAAGGTCCTGATCAAGGTCGTTGTCGAAATCGGCGACAGCGATTCCCATCGCGCCGCGATAATCGGCCGCAAGGGTTGCGGCGCCGACATCCTCAAACAAAAGAGCGCCGTCGGCGCATCGGTTCAGAAACACGGCGTTATTGGAAACGTCGTTCGCGACATAGAGATCGACCCAGCCGTCGTTGTTCAAGTCAGTCCAGCTTGCGGAAAGGCTCTTGCCCCGGGGATCAGCAACGCCCGCGTCCATTGCTACGTCGTCAAATGTTCCGTCGCCGTTGTTGCGAAACAAAGCGTTGGACTGCGCCGGATAGGATGACGGGTTCAGGGTATACGGCTGTTCCGTCGCGTACTGGGCGACTGTGCTGTGTTGATCGTCTTCCCGGTATTCGAAGGCGACGTAATTGCACACGTAGAGATCGAGATCGCCATCGCGATCGAAATCGCTCCAGGAGGCGCCGGCGCTGAATCGCGTATCCTGAATCATGGCTTTCTCGGTTGCATCTCTAAACGTGCCGTCGCCCTGATTCTCGTAGAGGATGTTGGGGCCGAAGGCAGTCACGTAAAGATCGAGATCGCCGTCGCTGTCGTAGTCGCCCCATGCGGCGCCGAGGCCATAGCCGATGAATCCCACGCCCGCGCTCGCGGTGACGTTCTCAAAATGCTTGCCATGGTCATTTCGATAAAGTTGGGCCGTGCCGGTCTTGCGATCCAGCGCTGCGCCGGGCGTCGCGTTGCCGGAGAAATTCACGAAAAAGAGATCGGTGTACCCGTCGTTGTCGAAGTCGCCCGCAGCCACGCCCGATCCGATGTCCTCGGGTAGCAGCGATTTTCGGGCAATGGGCATGTGTCGAAACGTGATGCCCATCTCGCTGGTGACGTCGACGAATCGCAATGGCACTTCGGAATCGGTGGCCGACTGTCTTAACACGCTGGTGAGGCCGTCAATATTTGCCCCGGCGGCGGGGACGCTCTGCGTCGGTGACCGGGCGAGCATCGCCACGATGAAGACGATGACTGCCGTGACGCCGATGCTGAGTCCGCCCCAGCGAAGGAGCAGCCGGCGTCGCTTATCCTGCCGAAGACGCGGCATCGGTGGCCGACCTCCCTGTGCTGTGATCGACCCGAATGACAGATTCGGCACTCGACATTTCTGTCACTTCGCTGCGCATGTTGGCATCCGCACCGAACAGGCGATCCAGGAATTGCGGGCTAAACTTGCAATACCAGAGCCTCGCTGTGACGCGGAGTTCCGTTCCCATGTATTCATGCGGGACGGAAAATTCCCGCTCCTCGTCTTTCAGATCAGGGCGAAATTCGGGTGATGACGGCATCGCCGGACACGCAAAAACGAATTCCGACGTATCGGCGAAGCCGGGAAACATTGACCGCTTGTATCGCGTACCTACTTTGTTCCAGAGCTCATGCTTTCCAATGAGATTCCCCGACTTGTCAATCGGCTCAGCCTTGAAGACGATTTTTGGATCGACGAGATAGTCTCGTTCGTCGGGTTGCGCAGAGGCATAGACCAATCGCTCGTGTTCGTCGGTCACGCTGACTTCTACCCACGCTTCGATCATGTCCAAGGGGCCGGTCGGGAAGTCGTGGCCGGTCTTGTTGTTCGTGAGAATTGTCTGAATCCGCACCGATTCACCTGGGCGGACGGTCTCGGGCGTATTCAGGTCAAGCCGTATCACCGGCCCTTTCGTCCATCGATCGGCGATTTCGGGAATCTCATATTCGCCTCTCAACCACTGAACAGTCAGGTCGCAATGCTCCGCGGCGCCCGGCAGATCGTGGTGCCGCGGGACAAACTGGTTTGCTGCGAGGAAGCGATGGCTGCGGTGCTTCTTGTCGTTGGTGCTTCGATTGAAATCCCCCGTATCACCAGCCGCCGGATCGTTTGAGTCGACGAGCGGCATGTGGCATTCGCGACAGCCGACAGTCCTCGTCGCATCACCCGGTTCGTGCCAACGACTCTTGCGCCAGCTGTCGTATTGATTCTGTCCCTGAACCCAACCGGCCTCGTTGAGTTCCTCGTCGATGTATTGCTTATGGCAAGCGCCGCACACCTCGGCTGTCTTGTACAAGGGACGTGCGTACGAATCGATGTGCTGTCGTGGATAAGCCCGGATCAGGAAGTCACTGAGAAGCTTGGCGACGCCGCCGTCTTTGAGTTCGTAAATGTACCGCGGCGGCGGCTCAATCGTGTAGTCGGCGTTGCCCCGAATGTCGGTCTGCACCATGCTGTGACAGACGAGGCACGACGTACCCTCGTCAGCGCCCTCCGCACTCAGCGTTTCATTTCCGACGTTTTTCGCGCCGCTGAAGAGCGCAATCGGGTCATGGCAGCCGGCACAGTAGCGTGTGGCTTCGGGCGCGAGTTCCTCCGCCATGTTGACTTGCACCTCCTGGAAGACGAAGTCCATGGACGAGTAACGATGGGCACTCGGAGCCCATTCGTCGACGATCTCGCTGTGACATCCGCTTGTACCGCAACCGGCCGAGCCGGCAAGCTGGCGCGCGTCGATCCGACCTTGCCGACGAAATGCGTCGCGGGTCTCGGCGAACGCGCCGTCGAGCCGCGTCCGTTGATCCGGCGACAGATCGAGGTCCTTGCAAAGCCGCTCGGTAACTCCCACAACACCAACGTGGTTGATGGGATCCGGCGCGATCTTGAGAATGATCTCCGAATCTTCGCCGATGTTCAGGATCGAGGCCACCCGGTTCTTGAACCGCCCAACGACCGGAATCATGTCCTTGCGCGCGAGACTGGGCGCGAATGGCCGATCGTCGCCATACGTAAGGCGGTACGACTCTGGAAAGCTCTCGTCGAATGTGACAGGCTGATAACGAAGCGCCAGGGCGACGCACACGATTACCGGCACGCCGCACCAGATCGCTGTCCGTTGCAGGCATTTCGCGTAGGCGCTGTGCAGCGCTGCCCTTACGTTCGGGTTGTTGCTCTTCCGAATGACGAGCAGCAGCAGATGTGTCGCGAGACCAGCAGCGAACACGAATGTCGTGACGATGTGAACGTAGTCCCACATGTAACTGATACGCGTAGCGAACAAGGCTTGCCATGTCAGCACTAATCCGCTCACAACCAGCGTGAGCAGGGCGGCCGCGGAGATATACCCAAGCAATTGAAAGTGGTTCAGATTCCCGCGATATCGTTGACGCCAATGCCGCCACAGGTACCAACCGACCGGCGCGATCATGAGAATCCCGATCGCCGTGTGGATCAGTACGTTGAATTGATTCAGTTCTGAAAACGGGAGTAGATAGATGGCCAAGCCCGAAAGCGTCTCGAACAGCAGAAGCCCAAGCGCCGGTCCTGTCAAAGCGCGCCGCCATTCTGCGGGTGCGTCGATGTGCTTTGCCATGACTTCATCCCCGCCGAGGCGTGTTACTGGGATTTCGATAACCGGCAAGACCGAGTTGTCTATAGCTATGTATTCGAACGAAGTGTGCCATGTCAAGGATTGTGCCGTGCCATGGAGCGGTAACCACCGATCCCATTTAACCCGTACGATTTTGGTGCCCATTGGGTGCGCCGATTACATTCGATTCGCCATGAAAATCGATACCGACATTCAAAGCGTTTGAAGTGTCGGGTCCGATGCTGTCGAGCGATTCAAGTCCGGAGTTGACAATTGACATGGGCGGCGAGTTTCTGCTTGACCGGCGATGAAATCTCCATATCCTGATATGGAAATCGAGAGAGGGGACCGTTTCGACGGGTCTTTGGCGATTTCACTCGCGCGCGAATGCGTGCTGCTTTCGTCGGGCAGGGACTGAGTGGCGAGAAGTCGAAGATCATCGTCTCAATCAGATATGCGGAAATTCGCCGTCGAGATTCCGAATGAAGAGTACTGGCGCAGGCAGGTCAAATGCCAGTACGCATGTCCAGTCAACACGGATGCCCGAGGCTATGTTCGAGCCATCGCGCGAGGTGATTTCGAAGATGCATATCTTATTGCGCGCGGGCCGAATCCTCTGGCGAGCATCTGCGGTCGTGTTTGCGGGGCCCCGTGCGAGGCGGCATGCCGCCGTGCCGATATTGATGCGGCCGTGTCAATTCGTGCTCTGAAGCGATTCGTCACGGAGAAATACGGTGCGGAATCGTCGATCGAAAAGACGCGCAAACCGATCGAAATGCTCCAACGTGTGTTGGCCCATCGCGGTGAGTTGGCGTGCAGCGGCCCCGAGGAATTGTCCGCGATTTGTGATCGTCGTGGCGGCGAACTGGGGCGAAACGCCGGCGGCAAGAAGATCGCCATCATCGGCTCTGGCCCCGCCGGGCTCGCCTGTGCGCATGATCTGGCGCTCCTTGGATACCGGCCCGTCGTGTACGAAATGGAGCCGGTGCCCGCCGGCATGCTCGCAGTGGGTATACCTGAATATCGGCTGCCACGCGACTTGATACGCGCCGAAGTCGAGGTGATTCGGCAGCTGGGCGTCGAATTCGTTTGCAATACGCAGGTCGGCAAGGACATTTCTCTCGCCAGGATTCGTGACGAGCACGTGGCAACGGTGATCGCGGTTGGTGCAAAGCGTTCTCGAAAAATTCCCATTCCGGGAGGCGAGGGTCCAGGGGTTCTCGGTGGCGTGGAATTCCTCCGCGACGTGTCGCTGAACAACCGAGGGCCTGCATCGACGCTGGAAGAACTTGGCGAGCGGATTCTGGTCATCGGTGGCGGCAACGTGGCGTACGACGTATCTCGTACGGTCATCCGCCAAGTGGGCTATGACGTCTCACGCAGTGTCTTGCGTCAGAGCAAAGTGCGTGAAGTGCACTTGTGCTGCCTGGAAAGTCTCGACGAGATGCCGGCGGATGACGTCGAGATCATCGAGGGCCACGAGGAAGGCGTCGTATTGCACGCATCGATGGGGCCGCTTGATATTGTTCGGGATGAAAGCGGGAAGATCAAGGGCGCGCGCTTCAAGCGGTGCTTGCGTGTGTTCGACGACCAACGGCGATTCGCGCCGCAATTCGATGAGTCGGACATCACCACGATTGACGTCGATACCGTGATCTGGGCAGTCGGGCAGCAGCCGGACTTGTCTTTCATCGATCCGGACGGCGACATCAGGCTGACTGAGCGCGGAATGATCGAATGCGACTCCGACGCCGTTCGCACAAGCTCGGCGGATGTCTTTGTCGCGGGAGATATCGCATATGGCCCGCGATTGCTTATTGACGCCGTAGCGAGCGGAAAGAAATGCGCCAGGACGATTCACGCGCACGTGTCCGGCGAACGGCTTGAAGCGCATTATGACTTCGTCCACCTGAATATCTCCGAATTCAAGCGCGAAGCCGACTATGAGAAGCTGCCGCGCGCGGCGATTCCGACAGCGTCCGCCGTCGAAAGAAGGGGCTCGCAATCCAGTATTGTGGAAACCGGCTATGCGCAATCTCAGGCGACGATGGAAGCGTGTCGCTGTCTCGACTGCGGCGTCAACACGATATTTGATTCTGAGAAGTGCATCTTGTGCGGCGGATGCGCCGATGTCTGCCCGGAACTGTGTCTGAAACTGGTCTCGTGCGACCAACTCGTCGGCGATTCGAATCTTTCGGACCTGCTGCAAGCGCGATACGCGGATGCGGAGCTTTCCGAGATGTCCGCCATTATCAAGGATGAAGCGAAGTGCATCAGGTGCGCGTTGTGCGAGCAGCGCTGTCCCGTCGGGGCTATCACCATGGAGAGGTTGAATTTCTCTGCGCAATGGGCGGTTGCGGCGGAGTCATGAGGGAAGGAATCGATGTCTGAAAACAGCACTCCGCTGGAAGGCAGCGAACGATTCAAGGCACCCGCGACACGGCGCGATTTTCTCGGCCTGTCGGCGGCGTGGTCGGCCATCGCAGCATTCGTGATGGCAATGCTCGGCGCTCTGCGGCTGCCGATGCCGTCGGTGTTTCCTGAGTCGAATTCTCGCGTCAAGCTTGGAATCCCGTCCGGATTCTCAGTGAACTCCGCGACTTACTTCTCCAAACATCGATTGTGGTTGTTTCGAAATGAGCGCGGGTTTCACGCGATTTCGTCGGTCTGTCCTCATTTGGGCTGCATCGCGGAGCGCAATGATGCGGGCCGATTCAGTTGTCCATGTCACGGCTCGAAGTTTGACAGCGTGGGCAATCTCACCGGCGGTCCTTCGCCACGGGGGCTCGTCCCCGTGGAATTGACGATCTCTCCGGAAGGGCAACTGGTAGCGGACACATTGCGAGAGGTGCCGAGCGACACGATCTTAAGTGTTTGAGCGGAGCCATGGAGCGACGAATGAGTACATCGAGATTTCGTGCGAAGAACCCGATGATGGCGGGAGCGTCGCGATGACCAAGATTGAAATCAAGACTGCTCCAACGCATGAGAATTCTCCCGCGGATGATCCCCCCAGAAGCGCCCTTCGCGAGTTCTGGACCAACCTCGTTACGACACCCCGCGAGTTTCGAGATTCGCTCATTCGACACGGAAAGCCGACGTCGGAACGAAGCAAGTCTCAGACAGTCGTGTCAAACTTCTTTCTGCATATCCTTCCCGTCCGCATCCATCTGCATTCCCTCAAGGCGGCTACCACGCTTGGCTTGGGCGTGGCCACATTTGCGCTGTTTGTCATCCTGTGCTTCACGGGTGTGCTCCTCATGGTGTACTACAAACCCGCAGTCGATCAGGCCCACGGCTCGGTGCTTGACATCATGCACGTCGTGCCAACGGGACGCCTCATTCGCAATGTTCACCGATGGTCCGCTCACGCGATGGTTGCCGGCGTGTTTCTTCACATGGCCCGGGCGTTTTACACGTCGGCGTACAAGAAACCGCGACAGTTCAATTGGGTCGTGGGAATGGGATTATTTGTGCTGACGTTGGCGCTCAGCTTTACAGGCTATCTGCTTCCGTGGGACCAGCTTGCCTATTGGGCGGTGACGATCGGTGCCAATATCGCCCAATCGCCACGGGAAGTGACCGACGCCGTTGGGATCACTGGCGCGTTTGACGTCGGCGGCATGCAGAAGGAACTGCTGCTCGGCGCGCACATGGTCGGGCAGGAGGCGCTCATTCGCTTCTATGTGCTTCATGTCATTGTGCTTCCGGTGGTCACCTGCGTCCTGCTCGGCGTGCATTTCTGGCGAGTTCGCAAAGATGGGGGATTGGCGCGCCCGTCGTCGGCCGATGAATTGCCCGCGACCGAGAAGCCGGGAGCCAACCTGCAGACGCCCCCAATCAAGACCTATGGATTAATGGGCTTGATGAAGGGGCGCACGCCCGCAGTCAATCTCGAGCTGCGCAATACAGTGACGGCCTGGCCCAACGCTCTGTACGTTATCGCCGCCGTATCGATGGCGACGGTGCTGCTCATGCTCATATTGGGCTTCTGGTTCGACGCGCCGCTCAAGGAAATGGCGAATCCCTCGATTCCCGAGAATCCCGCGAAAGCGCCGTGGTATTTCCTGGGGCTTCAGGAATTGGTTTCCTATTCAGCGTTCATGGGAGGCGTCGGGATACCCGCCATCGTTGTTTTGGGAATCGCGCTGGTGCCATTCCTTGATCGAGAGAAAGAGGACGTCGGCATCTGGTTCAGTGGCCCGCGAGGGCGTCGCGTGGCGGGGCTAAGCGCGATCTTCGGGAGTGTGACGGTTATTGCCATGCTGTGGTTTACCGTCACATTCGGATGGTTGCGTAACTGGGCGGCGACTGCCCATGTCCCGCAAATCGTCATCACGCTGGTCAATCCCGGAACGGTATTTGTCACGCTCTTTGCAATCTGGTCGATCGCCGTGGTGAAGGCGACACGCTCCACGAGGATGGGAGCGATCGCCTTGTTCACTTGTTTCCTGGTTGGATTCGTCATCTTGACGT
>JAJDEC010000030.1 GCA_029259995.1 Phycisphaerae bacterium | reverse complement strand
TCAGATCCGTCAGCAGGTCCACGACGAAGAGAATCAGGGCCGCGCCCGAGATGGCGTACTGGATCTGGCCTTCGACGTGTTCCGTCAGGTTGTCGTGGTCGTCGATGCCGTATCCGCCGGTGTCGACCAATTCGAAATAGTGCTCCTCATATTCCACGATGGCGCTGACACGATCGCGCGTCACGCCTGCGGTGGGCTCGACAATGCTGATTCGTTGTCTCGCGAGACAATTCAGCAAGGAACTCTTGCCGACATTGGGCCGGCCTACAATTGCAACCATCGGTAACGACATAAGGATGAGTTATAGCGGGAAACGTGCTTCGCGCGTATGGAGCATCCGACCTGGCAGGGTTTCTTTGCCGTTGGACGGCGACAGAGCGACTAATATCAGTCACACATCGGACCGGACTGCCCCAAGCCCGCGGAGATGAGATTGCCAGCGTGGGCGGGCATTGAATCTCCGACGGCAGGGAGACTCAGCTCGCTCAGCTGGCGAATCGAAGCAGGTCCGCCAGCACATCGAGTCCGGTGCCAAGTCCTGTGGCTGCCGGACCGACGGGGCCGAGCAATCCGCTGATTCCCGTCAGTGAAAGTCCGGTGCCAAACACGTCTGTCGCGGCCGTCACGCAACTGAGTGCGTTGAAGGCGACACCCAGTGTCGTAACCAGCGCCAGTTTCTTGATTCGAAGTAGGCGTTTTTGACTCATTCCACTCGCTCCTTAAGGCGCCTGAGGTACCGGCAGGCCGTGACGGGCTGCCCCGGTTCGACTCCATCCGAACCGCCAAACCTCATGGGTCTAGAGTGTCAATCGTGCCTATCCGTGTGTCAACAACAATCTTAACGTGTTGTTAACAATGTGTTTGTGAAGTCCGGCGTCGGTGCGATTTCCGTGAAATCGGGCGGCGGAATCAGCGCATGAACTGCTCGATCATGTTGACGACGTGCGCGGTTTGTCGCGGGTCTGTTCTCGTGGAGACGGCGTAGTTGTCGATACCGCCGAAGAAATGAAGCAATGGCAGGCCGGCGGCGAGATCGTCGGCGTAGCCGTTGAATATCTGGCTTCGATTGCGCAGGGCGGCTCGATCTTCCATCTGCACGCGCTGTTGCCAACCCGTGAGTGCCCAGGGGGCGTAGAAGTTGGGGACTGGATGCACGAGGTCTCCCAAATCGTAAATGGCCGTGTAATAGGTTTGTCCATCGGGGCCGGTGAAATCCGGCGTGCGGTAGATAACGCCGTCGCGGTATTTTGATCGCCTGGCGGATCGGTCGGCCCAATCCGTGGGAAAAGTCATGCCGCCGTTCGCGGATGGCGGAAGCGCCGACTCCGCGGCGGTCAGGATGACATCGGCCCGCGCAGCGGCCAGGGCTTGATCAAGATCCCGATCGTATTCCAGTCGTCGCTGGGTTGCCGCGAGAAGGGCGTCGATGTCCATGATCTCGCCCGTATCCGCATGATCCGCCACGCTCCCGGCCCTGTGGGCATGGGCGGAGTCCGTCATCTCGGTCGCTTCGCCCGTTTCTCCGAGTAATAACACATGATCGTCTTTTCTGGCTGTTCGGGTTTGAGATTCGGTTGATGGGAATCGGGTGGATGCGTGCGTGCCGCGTTTGCGTGCGAGCGACTTGCGCAACTGCGTGAGCTGTCGCCAGTAGGGCGTGGCGTCCACGTTTTCGGGCAGACCGCGCAAGGCGAATTCCGCATCGACAATCCGCGACTGGGCCAATGGGGCGTTGGTTTCCGCGAGCGCTTGTCTTGCCTGGATGATATTCAGGCGAACGGAGCGGAAGGTAGAGGCGACGCTGGCGCGGTCTTCTTCTTCGAGTAGCGTCAAGGCTTCGCGGTCGGATTCATTCATCAGGCCGGCGGCGCGCCGAGCGACGAGCAGTCGGGCGTAATGGGCGCGGTTGCCGGGCGTCAGCCGATAGGCCTTTTCGTAGAGTCGCACGGCATCGGCGAAGTCGCGTTGATCAAACAATTCGTCGGCCTGCGCGACGATTTGCGCGACTTCGTGCGCGTCGACGGCGACTTGGCGGCGTCCGTCGTTTTCCTCGACGGCCTGGTCGAGGAGATCGTCGGGCCCTGCCGACAGGCGTGGCGAAGCAACAACGATCAATACGAAACAGGCGAGAATCCGGCTGGCGGTGAACATGGGAACCTCCCGAGTTTGCGAGCGTCGGCGAGGTGTCTCGCTGGAAAGCGACACATCAAAAGGGATGTCTCGACGCCATTACGACTGGGCCGACATCGTCAGGACATTGTTACCGACAGTTTGGCGGTATTCAAGCATTGGTCGGCCGACGGGTCGCAGTTTCTGCGAAAATTGCGGCAACATCGGCCGATCGAGGCGGGGATGCGCAATTCGGAAGGGCGGGTTGGGGCTCGTCGCGTAGGTATTCCGATGTAAAGGACGAGGATTTGTGGCGCGACAGGCACTCGTGGAAACGTAGATTCGAATTGTCCAGATCTGCATATCAACGTCGAGCGGCGGAACAGGAACGGCGTCATTTCATCACGGATGCGTCGGGGACTGCCTGGACACGTCGTGGAAAGCGACTGGCTGTCGGCTGCGTGATCATCGTCTGGTTTGTCGGGTCGATTTCACTGGCGTACTGGATGGGCGCGCCGTACCTGCAGGGTGCAGACGTTGGGCTCAATCCCGTCGATTCCCGGTTGCTTGCCGAGGCGCTCAGCCGGCTGGACCAGGTCGACGCGTCGTCGACGCGGGACGAAGACTCGAATTCGGACGCTGATGCTGATCAAGCGCGCGTAGATGCGTTGGAGCGGCAAATCTCCGATGCGGTCGTCCAGATTGATGCGATTCGATCGGATGCGGTCGCGGCGGCATTTGATCGACAGGCACGTGATGAGATTTCCAGGATGCGGGAGTCGATATCGGCGGCGCATCGTGAGTTGGAAGCACTTCGAACAGATATTGACGGAATGCAGGGCGTGGCTGTCGTTCGTGGGGCTGTTGCTTTCGAGGACTCGCCAAGCGAAGTGGGGGCAGCGGCGGAATACCCGGATGTTCCCACCGCACTGGCGTCGCTGTCGAGTGAATCGCGAACAACGCGGCAGTGGGCGATCGGTGCGATCGGACTTTCACTCGTGGGTAATCTTCTGACGCTGGGTCTGTTTCTCAGACGTGGTCGGCGCCAGTCTTCAATTCCCTTGGCGGATGCTTCGGCGATGTCTGGCGATGCCATGGAACGCGACGCCGGGCGTCAGCAGGATTCGACACGACTCGACGAAGGCGCGGCTGGTTTGACGTCTGATGTCGAGGCCTTAAAGGTCGGTGCGCGACAGGCCGCGATGGGGGACATGCATTCTCGTGATTCGTCGGAATCGGAGATTGCCCGGCAGATGATCGAGGAAATGCGTCGGGCGTCGGTTGCCGGGGCGGACGCGCCTTCGAATGCCGAGGCCTTTGATCTTCCGCCATTGATTCTGGTGCATGACGACGAGAAGACGTGTCGGGATGTCGTGCCCGATGTGGACGTGGTTGCGGAAAACCGGCTCGGCGTTGACTTTGCGGTTCGAATCAGCGATTCGGAGCGTGCGGACCTGGCTGGCGGCGGACGGGGCAATTCGGGTTCGAGGATTGTCGCATGAGGCGGAACCGTCCAGATCGTCCCTCGAGCCGGCGGACATACTTCATCGCCATTTGTTGTGTTCTGTGGATCGCCGGCGTTTTCGCCTGCGTCGTGCTGTTCGGCGAACCCGTCATCGGTCCCAAGGCCGATTCCGCTGCATTCATTGCCCGTCTCGCCAATTTCCGGTAATACATTCACCCGATTGTATCGAATCGGATTGCGTCAATTCTCGAACATCGCGCGGAGCCGTCAGTCCGTTGGGACGCTTCGAGCGTTGCAATGGAAGCCGCAGGCGGCCGACTTGAACATGGCGATGGAATACAGAGGAGTTCTCGAAGATGTCCAAACTGCATGACAACATTCTTGACGTGG
>JAJDEC010000290.1 GCA_029259995.1 Phycisphaerae bacterium | reverse complement strand
CGATCGGGGGCCCGCGCTGCTTGGCGAGGAGTTCGATGCGGATCTCGGCATTGCGGGACGCGTCACGAAGAGCGGCGAGCCGGTCATTGTCGAGAATGTCGAAGAGAACAACGATTTCTTTCGCGGGATCGACGCAAAAAGCAGTTTTCAAACGCGCGGACTCGTTGCCGCCCCCCTGATCTGGAAAAACGAGGTCATCGGCGTCGTCGAAGTCCTCAACAAGGTATCGGGAGGATCCTACGACCAGGACGACATGAACCTGCTGCAGATTTTTGCGAACCTCGCGGCGGCGGGCGCGCACAATGCAGCGCAGCACGAGAATGTTGTTCGCGAGAATCGCGGATTGCGCGAGACGCTGAAGGTCCAGGCGTCGATCATCGGTTCGTCGCCGGCGCTTCGGCAGGTCATGGACATGGTCAATCGCGTCGCCGGAAGCAACGCGACAGTATTGCTGCTCGGCGAGACTGGCACGGGCAAGGAAGTCACGTCGCGCCAGATTCACGCCGCCAGCCCTCGCGGTAACAAGCCGTTCATCGCCATCAACTGCGCCGCCCTGCCGGAGACGTTGCTGGAAAGCGAACTCTTCGGGCACGAGAAGGGCGCGTTTACGGGCGCCCATGCCGAGAAGATGGGACGTTTCGAAATGGCCGACGGCGGGACGCTGTTTCTCGACGAGATCGGTGACATCTCTCAGAGCACACAGGTGAAACTGCTCCGCGTGCTTCAGGAGAAAGAGTTCGTTCGCGTCGGCGGAACACGGACGATCGCAACGGATGTACGAATCGTCGCGGCAACGAATCGCGACTTGCAACAGGCGATGGAGGAAGGCGAGTTCCGCGAAGATCTTTACTATCGGTTGAATGTCTTCCCGATCCGATTGCCCCCCCTTCGCAGCCGCCGTGAGGATATCCCCACACTCGTCGAGCATTTCGTCAATATTTCGGCGACGCAACTGGGATGTCCTCGGCCGAGCGTGACGGACGAAGCGATGGCGTTGCTCACGGGTTATCGATGGCCCGGCAACATTCGCGAATTGCAGAACATCGTCGAGCGGGCCGTCCTGCTGGCGGACGGAACGGAAATGGCCGCCATGCATCTGCCGCGCGAAGTCGTCGGCGAGGATATCGTGCAGGAAACGGCGAAGAGCGAATCGTCGCTCTGGGGCTATGAAAAAGCGATGATCATCAAGGCGCTGCGGGAGAACGGCTGGAATCAATCCAAGGCCGCCAGAAGCCTTGGGATCAGTCGCGACAATCTGCGATATCGTGTGAAGAAGTATGAGATCAAGAAGGACGGTTAGATCTCGGGCCGTCACAGGCGAATCACCTGAGACATACGAATCTTACCTTTCCACATTCGAACTTAGATACCGAATAGTTCTACAGCGCCGGACTTGAGATCCACGAACGCGGAAAAAAAACCGGGAAATCCGCATACCGCGATTGGGAATTGCTCGTCCACATCTGATTTGACGACAACGCTGTACGTATGTGTCCGTTCGGCGAACCCCACGGGTTCTCTGCCAGCGACGACAGAGGCAAGTGTCGCAGACAAGCTACAGCGTTATCTTCTGAATCCTGACCATCCTGTAGGCGGTGCGAAAGCCAAGTTTTTTAGAGGAAGCGTTGGGCTTCACTCGCGAGAGTGCCGACGCTCTGGCTAGACAACTCGTGTTTGATCCCGCGAAGGCAGTCGAAACTGGTGTCACCCAATTCGGAACAAAGTACAATCAGGTGATCAACGTGGTGGGTCCAAATGGTCGAATAATTCCAATTCGGACGGCGTGGATTCGAAATCCCGATGGAGTCGTGCTGGAAACGGTCACCGAAAACTGACAATGCTCAACGAATACGACTGCGTACGTCTCGTGAAGCCACTGGTGGGCGAGCAGGTACCAGTGGGATCCAAAGGTGTAATCCTCATGGTTCACTGTGAACCAAGGTTAGCATACGAAGTCGAATTCTTCGATGAGGCTGGGAAGACGATCGGGGCGAGTCTCTCTTTTACCGTTGAGCCAGATCAGATTGAGACGATCGAAAAATGAGTAGCTGTTTGGTGAGCGCAATGCCCAAGGCGGCTTCTGGTGACGCTTCCTTTGAATGACGAGAGTTTACTGTGGATGGTAGATTTCAATCGTAAGTCGCGGCCAGCGCTGCGGCATCCTCGGCCTTCCACACGTCAGGCAGGAACTGCTGAAACTTTTCAGCAGACGTCGTGCCGATCTTCGCTAGGACGCTCGTGAGATAGCGTTGCGGATCGACGCCGTGGCGTTCGCAACTGGCGATGAGGCTCCACAGCCGCGCGTGGTTCTCCGCCGCGGCGTCGTTGCCGGCGAAGAGCCAGTTCTTGCGGCCGATGGCCACGCGCTTCAGCGAGCGCTCGCTCGCGTTGTTGTCGATGTTGAGGAAGCCGCGCGTCGTGTACGTCGTCAGCGCGGTCCACTGGTTCTTCGCGTAGGTGATCGCCGCGGCCATCGGGCTGCGCGGCAGCACGACTTCACCTTCGGTATCGAGCCACGCCTTGATGTGCGCGAGCACCGGTACGCTCCGCTCTTGGCGTAGCGCGAGCCGCGCATCGTCGGCGGCATCGGTCACTTCACGCTCGATCGCGCCCTTTGCCTCGCGCTCGACGGCGTACAATTCCGCGATCATCGCCAGCATCTGCACAGCACGACGCTCGTCCGAGTCCTGCGCATCGTAGAACTTCCGCCGCGCATGCGCCCAGCACGCGACTTCCGTCACGCGCTCGCTGTGATAGATCCCGTCGTAACCGCCATAAGCATCGGCCTGCAGGTAGCCCTCGTAACCCGCCAGCCACGTGGCAGGTCCGTCCCGACTCCGACTCGGCGTGTAGTCGTACACGATGTACGGGTTGGCTTTGTCGCCCAGGTAACACCAGATGCGACCCTTGCGACACTGCTTCGCGCCCGGCGACTGGATCGGTACCGGCGTGTCGTCGGTGTGAATTACCTTCGACTGTCGGACGCGTTCAACCATCAAGTCAATAAGCGGCTTAACGAGTTCGCCCGCGCAGCGCATCCATGCGCACATCGTGCTGCGGGCGACATGCACCTGCTGCCGCGCGAAGATGCGTTCGAGCCGATACAGCGGCAAATGATCGCCCAGCTTGCTCGTGATGACATGCGCCAACAAGCTCGGGCCCGGCAGCCCCTTGTCGATGGGCTGGGCCGGCTTCTTCGCCACCTCAATGTTCGGGTTGTAGCCGTCGTGATCGCACTTCGTGCATGCATACTTGTATTGGATATGTCTCAGGACCTTGAAGCTGGCCGGGAAGTACTCGAGTTGCTCGCCTACCTCCTGACCGATGCGGCAGCGCTCGTTGCCGCATGCCGGGCATGCCTTGTCGTCGAGGTCGTGCTCGATCTCGATGCGCTCCAGATGCTCGGGCAGTTGCTGCCGGCCATGGTTGTGACGACGGCGAATGCGGCGGGTGACGAGCTTCTCGCCCGACTCGTCTTCGATGCTTGATGAATCGAGCGAGGCTTCCTCGATCTGCTGCCCGAACAGCAGGAGTTGCCTGGGATCGAACTTCTCGGCGCGGGGACCGTAATAACGGCGAAGGATGGCGGCCACGGCGGCCTTCACCGCTTCGTCGATTGCCGCCTGACGTGCTGCACGTTCGGCTTCGAGTTGTCGGCCCGCCTCTTCCTTGATCCGCGCTAGATGTCGTTCGGCCGCGGCGTGTTGCTCGACAAGGTCGACAAGCATTCGCTTCAAGACAGCCGGATCATTCGGCAACTCGTTGACCGCAATCGTCATGCGAACGTTTTTAACAAACGATGCAGATCATGCAACACAATTCTGTGAATGTTCAGGCGAGCCGATGCTTTGAGACGCGCATGCCGGAGAGAAGTCGCAGCAGCTGTTCGCAACTGATCTCGATGACCGGCTTGCCTGCTCGTGGAAATTGAAACTCGCCGCGTTCGAGCCGCTTGTAATAGATCGCCAGCCCGTCGCGATCCCACCACAGCACCTTCGCCAGATGCCCGCCCTTGTTGCGGAACACAAACAGGTTGCCCGAGAGTGGATCGTGTCCGAGGAACGAGCGGACGACTTCGGCCAGGCTGTCGAACGACCTGCGCATGTCGACCGGCGTCGTCGCGACCCACACCTGCACGTTTTGCAAATCGGCGGCGATCATCTTCGGCCACGCGATTGCAGGGCGATGACCAAGTCGGCGAGTTGCTCCATCGCATTGGGCCCCGCAAGCCGCAGCACGCACCCGCCAGCCAGCTCAAGAGCGATCGCTGTGCCGCGCTGCGCTTCGGTGCCCGCGACGGATGACTCACTTCCCGAATCATCGGCCATCACAGCGGGCACGAACGCAGGCCGTGGCACCGCGCCGCCATCAGGCCGTGGGGCTGCTGCAACATCGCGTTCGGCAATCGTCCGCCGCCAAGTATAGAACGATGCTTCCGACACTTGCTCGCGCTTGCAGAACGCACGCACGCTAATTGCGCTTGCTGAACAACGCTGCAATACCCCACGCCAATACGCTTCCTTCGCCGCATCCCGCTGCCGATTCGCCATCGCCGATCTCCTGTTTGGAAAAAACGGCAGTCTGACGAATCAACTGGCGGAATTGAAGATGTGATTCACGGAACGGACACGTACGTATAGTCAACTTGAACGCGGATGTCGTCGGCCCGATTCGTCATACGCGCTTCATACGCCCCCAGATTCGTGACGGTGTATTTCTGATCGGCGTCCATTTCCAGGCTCTTGATTTCTTCGCGAACCTTCGAGTCAGCGATGGCAATTGCCTGGCTGAGTGAATGTACTTTGTCGGACTCGATGAACGGGGTTCGAATCAACGATTCGCGGGTTGTGTGGCGTTGACTGCATCCGATTGAGGTCGTCAACAACAATGCGACGATCAGGCGTCTGTCGCCTCTGAGGCGGAAGCGCGCATTCGGTCGAGTGGATTGCTGCACGACTCGCAGTCGGACTGTTGCTGATCGCATAGAATTGCCCCCGGCCTTGAATGGACTTGTCTGTAACGATCTCGACTCAGACGAGCGTTTGCGATTGATTCTCTTAGTATGACAAGTTCAGATTCTCGTCGCAAGACTTGGATCGAGGCCTCACAGGGAATACGATCTGCGCATCGGCTCTGGGAGCAATCCGCATTGGGCGTTCACTCCGATCGTAGATCATGTTCGACGAAGCAAATTACATCTGCGATTCCTGTGGCGAGGAAATCGTCGTGCAGGTCGATCCATCGGCGGGCAGTCGGCAGGAATATGTCGAGGATTGCCCCGTCTGCTGCAATCCGAACGTCATCACGATTCAATTTGATTCCGAAGGCAACGCCGTCTGCGACAGTCGGGCGGAGCAGGATCGGGATTGAGATGATTCCGCTCCGAAGAAGCGACGGATCGTTGCCACGGGTGGAGTGAAACCGCGGAGCGGTGAAACGAAACCCGTGGTTTCTGGTTTTCTTCATTGTTTCCGCCCTGAAGGGGCGGAGCAACTCCCGGACCCCGGCACCTTGAGATACGAAATGCTGCCCGATTATGCCATGATTGTGGCACCGAGATCGCTATCGTCGCGCCCCCACCCATGAATGGGTGGGCCACCCGTCCCGCAGGGCGCACGATGGTAGGCAGGGATTTCAATCCCTGTATTACGTGCAAATTACGCGTTTCCGCCCGGAGGGCGGACGAAATGCAGCAGGCCCATCGTTCGTCCGCCCTCCGGGCGGGGGGAACCT
>JAJDEC010000289.1 GCA_029259995.1 Phycisphaerae bacterium | reverse complement strand
CATCGGCCGTTCCCCGGCTCGTGGACCGATCCGGAAATTCTGACACGATTCGCAGACGCGGAACGTGATCCGTCGGTAGTGCGCGGCAAGTGCACACCGACGACAACCCGCAAGGCGGAGCACACGAAACCCGCCCCGCCGATTCCACCTTGGGAGCCGTTTCCTGTTGAACACCTGCCGCAAGCCGCAGCGATATTCATTCGCGAAACGGCGGATTCAATGAGCTGCGATCCCGCGCTTGTCGCGCTCCACGTTATCGCAATTCTCGGCGTGTCCGTCGGGACGACAAGGCGGATCGAACTCAAGCCGAGTTGGCATGAATACCCGATCTTCTGGGCGGTCACAATCGCCCGATCATCGGGCTTGAAGTCTCCCGCAATGGACGCAGCGATTCGGGAACTGCGCAAGATTCAGAAGGCTGCATTTGACGAATACAACGAGCGGCAGATGACCTACGAAGTCGATCGGGTTGTCTATGAAAAAGAGCTGGCAACGTGGAAGCGCGCCAAGGACGGTGGCGAACCGCCATTGAAACCCGAGCCGCCGACACCGCGGCGGTTTATCGTTCAGGACATCACGATCGAAGCGCTTGCCCCAATCCTCGAATCGAATCCGCGCGGCGTATTGGTCGCCCGTGACGAACTGGCATCGCACCTCCGGTCATTCGGCCAATACAAGAAAGCGGGAGGCGGCGACGCGGCGGCATGGCTCGAATTCCATCGGGGTGGATCGCATACCGTTGACCGAAAGACGGGCGATCGCCGATTGATCTACATTCATCGCGCTGCCGTCTGGAAATGTGGGACGATTCAACCCAGCGTCTTTTCGTCGGTCATGTCAGGCGAATTCATCGAATCCGGAATGGCGGCGAGGTTTCTCGTTGCTAAGCCGCCATCCGCCCCGAAGCGATGGACCGACCGACATCCTGGCGAAGGAACACTCAATAATTACGCAGAACTGATCGTCCGGCTGATCCAATTGCAGCACATCGACGACGACGGTACGCCACTCGACTTGCCGATGACGTATGAAGCGAAATCGATCTGGATCGACTGGTACAACCGACACGCAGATTTGACGTTCGAATCTGACGACGAAGGGCAAGCCGCAATGTTGGGCAAAGTGGAAGCCTATGCCAGTAGATTCGCGCTATTGTTCGCCCTATGTGACGATCCCTATGTATCCCACATTCCCGCCGACGCGATGCGGCGAGGATGTAGCTTGGCGGGCTGGTTTGCGAACGAAGCGACGCGAGTCTACGGAACGATGTCGGATACCGCCGAAGATCGGCGAAGGCGCGCACTCGTTGAGTGGATTGAAGGGCGGGCTTTCGGGGACGGTGTCACGGTACGTGATCTAACTAAAGGACTTCGACGATTCCGCAACGATCAGACGAGCGCTAAAGCCGCGCTGGATGATCTGGCAAGCGCCGGATTTGGAACGTGGCATCACGTGAATACAGGCGGACGCCCTACCGAGCGGTTTGTATTGAAGTATCCCTCGCCAACTGTCCCCGTCCCCGAAACCCTGATTCAAGGTCCGCCAGTTGAGGTATTGGGGACGGGGACGGGGACGGCGGCACCGATGGCGACAACGATCAGCGCGATCGAGCCCGCGAAGAATACGAATAGCGCGCGTCGATGATGCACGATAGCGGACTCGCGCGATCCGAAGCCGACGCCATGGCTCGACGCATCACGGGATACAACGGCGCGAACGATTAGAAAATCGTGCATGAAATAGAGTGGCGCTGAACCGAAGCGCATGGTAGACTACAAGTGTCTACTTCAAATCGAACGAAGGAATACGATCATGGCGACAGTAAGACGGCAGACGTACAAAGGGCGCGACGGCAAGCGCAAGGAATCCGCGAAATGGTACGCGTGCGTCGTCACGCCGCGCGGCGAAAAGCGGATTCCGGGCTACAAAGACAAATCGGCGACGATGGAGCTTGCCCGCAAGTGCGAGCGTATCATCGGCCTGCGTGCCGAATCCATGCCCCTGCCGCCTGATATCCTGCGATGGCTGGACGGTCTGGATTCGCCAATCCGCAAGTCGATGACGACGAACGGGATCATCGACGGCGACCGCGCGGCGAAATCAAAGCCGATCCGCGATCATCTGGCGGACTATCGCCAATGCCTGATCGATAGCGGCGGCACGCCAATTCACGCGAAGCGGACCTACCGCAGCGTGGAGCGGATCATCGACGCCACGCGCGCCAAATCTGCGGCCGATCTGACTGTGGCGACAATCACGCGTGCAATCGCCGAACTTCGCAAGGACGTTGAGAATCCGAAATCGAAGAAGATTAAACGTGGAATCGGGGCGGCGACATCCAACAACATACAAACGGCTGTCAAGGGATTCATGGCGTGGATGCTCCGAGAACGCCGCATCCACGAAAACCCACTCGCGCACGTCCGACGAATGAATGTCGACACGGATCGGCGTCACGAGCGGCGACCGATGGAATCCGACGAATTGGCAATCTTGCTGGATGTCACGAGCCGAGAGCACAAGCGCTGGAATATGACCGGCCCCGAACGGTCCGCGCTCTACCGGATCGCTGCCGAGACCGGCTTACGATCGAATGAAATCCGCAGTCTCACGCGCGATAGTTTCACATTCGACAACGGCGAGGCGACGGTCACAGTACAAGCTGGATACAGTAAACGAAGGCAACACGAGACAATGCCCCTGCGCGATGATCTCGTGGAAGTCCTGCGTCCCCTGTTGTCCCGCAAGCTGCCGAGCGCGCCCGCCTTCACATTGCCGAATGCGACGAACGTAGCCCGTATGCTGCGTGACGATCTGAAGGCCGCACGGGCCGCATGGCTGGCCCAAGCAAAGAACGTGACCGATCGGCAGGACCGCGAACGGCAATCGTTCCTGGTCGATCGAGACGACGCTGGACGCGTTACAGATTTCCACAGTCTGCGAGGCGCGTTTATCTCGATGATGCTGGCCAGCGGCATCGATGCGAAAACGGCGCAGGCACTCGCCCGTCATTCTGATCCGCGCCTGACGTTCAATACATACGGCAGGACGCTTCGCGGTAGCGAACGGGCTGCGATTGACGGGCTGCCGAGCTTTGACGTTCCCGAAACAACGAAAGCGGCCGCGACAGGAACCGACGGCGATGACGACGCGGCCGCGCGCTTACAGATGCGCTTACAGATGGAGCGTTCAAAACGCGCGCTATCCGGTTCATCGTCATGCAGTCTGGATGACGCGCCGAAGCGGGGCAAGATCGCATCAAACAAAGGGAAAAACGCCGATTTACCCAATGATGTCGGGCAAAAAAAAGACTGGGCTCGCCCGGACTCGAACCGGGAACCAAGAGATTATGAGTCCCTTGCTCTAACCAATTGAGCTACGAGCCCGCGCGATGGGGTTGCCATCGACTGCAATATATGGAATTCCCCGGTTCGTGCCAGCCGCCCGATTGTTCGCAATCCAGAGTGCCCAAACCCGGAATGCTAACTGCGCAATTCAATTCCGCAGCCCCCGTCAATGTGCCGTCGCCCAAGTTCCGCCGATGACGCATCGCCGCCGATGGAGAGGTTGACGTGGTAAAGCAAGACGCTGACTGACGTCCAACGTCGATCAGCGTCCGCATGGCTCAAAATGTCAGGGCGTCGCGAAAGTCACTTCCACGGATTCGTCACGTGACACGCCCGTCCCGTTTTGTCGACATAGTCCTGATGGTAATCTTCCGCCGGAAAGAACTCCGCCGCCTTCTCAATCTGCGTCACGATCGGTTTGTTTCCAAATCGACCGGATTCTTTCAGCTCCGCGACAAACTTCTCCGCTTCCGCTTTCTGCACATCGGAAACATACCAGACGCCGGAGCGATACTGCGTGCCATGGTCCATTCCTTGATAGTTCATCTGCGTCGGATCGTGCATCTTGAAGAACGCCTCCAGCAATGTACGAAACGAAATACGCTTCGGATCGAACACCACTTTCACGGTCTCCGCATGATCCGTCGTTCCCGAGCACACTTCCTTATACGTCGGCTTGGCGCTCTTGCCCTGCATGTAGCCGCTCACGGCGTCCAGCACGCCCGGCCCTTTCTGGAAATAATGCTCGATGCCCCAGAAGCAACCACCGGCGAAATACGCCGTTTCTGTTTCCATGGGTCGTGACTCCACTGGCAGTTCCGCCCCCTTCTCAAAGAACTTCAAAGACGCCGAGTTCAAACAATGTCGCTCGCCCGTCGGCTTCGGTCCATCCGGAAACACGTGCCCAAGATGGGCGCTGCATCGGGCACAATTGATCTCCGTGCGCGACATCATGTGCGAGCCGTCTTCCGTGCGCGACACATGTTTCGGATCGTATTCCCGATAGAAACTCGGCCATCCCGTACCGGAGTCGAATTTGTGATCGCTCGCAAACAGCGGAAGCCCGCAGACAACACACGCGTAGAAGCCCTCTTTCTTGTTGTCCAGCAGCGTCCCGCAGAATGGTCGCTCCGTGCCCGATTTCTGCGTGACTTGAAACGCCTCGGGATCGAGCTTCCTGGCCAGTTCCGCAACCCGCTCTTTTGTTAGCGGCGTGACGTCAAAATGCGATTTCGAGTACTGCGGTATCACGTCCATCGGCTTTCTCGCTTCCGCGCTTTTCTTGACAGGTCGTTGCGATTCGTTCGAGGGCGATCCGTCGGCCTTCGGGCTGTCACAGGCCATCGTGCTCGCGACCGCGCAGGCGACGAAGACAGCGAACCCCATGATCCCGATTTCCAGGAATCGACGTTTGTGTTGCATCATAACAATGCTCCTGTGACTCGTCCTGCATCCTGGACGATTCTAGACTCTCAAACCACGCATTCCCATGCGACAGGTCCTCGCGGGCATGACCCGTGAAGTCTTCATAAGTCTTTTTCCATCCAGACGGACATCCCGCCGCCCGATGATTCGTCGTTCGTCCGTCGCCGACGCTTGCAGCGAAACCGTCGATCCCCATTCCAATCATCGCCCTCAACATTGCAAATCCGCCTGAAAAATCGGATTCGTCACGGGATGACCGATAGGATCGTCGTTGTCGTCGCCGGATTCGTTGACCCGGAAAACCTCGATCGGTACAGTCAAACTCCGTGAACAAGATATACCGATTTCGTTGCAACCTGACGCCCCTACGCAGCCGCCGCCGAACCGCATTCGCCTGGATCGTTGTGATCGGTCTGATGAGCATGGCATGGCTCTCCGTCAATCCCGAACTCCGGGGTGCAGATCCAATCCCGAACAATGCCGTTTCCCCCGCCGCAATCGACGGCTCGCAACCCGCCGACGAGATCGCCCAAACACCATCGATCCCCGCTGACTCGACATCGACTGATGTCGGCGCCTCGACTGCCGCGCCATCGAGCACAGCAGGAACGACGATCGCCCCCGCCGATCGCTACGGTCTCTGGACCCTCGCCCCTGCCATCGTGGCGATCCTCATCGCGATCTTCACCCGGCAAGTCCTGCTCGCTCTGCCGCTCGGCATCCTGACGGCGTCAGCGATGATGTTGTTTGCAACGGGTTCGCCCGACGCATGGAACCCGATCGCCTGGATGACGCACGCCGTCGACAACTACTTGTTTCAGGTGCTAACCGTCGACGCGGACGGTAACGCCATCGACGGCAAACTGAAGATTCTCGTCTTCACACTCTTCATCGGCGCCATGATCGGCATCATCGAAGCGAACGGCGGCACGCGCGCCATGGTCGCCCGCGTCACGCGCCATCTCGCGACGCCCCGACGCGGCCAGCTCGGCGCGTTTCTCGCCGGCATCGTCGTCTTCTTCGATGACTATGCCAACGCAATGATCGTCGGACCGGCAATGCGACCCATTTTCGACCGACTCAAAATCAGCCGGGAGAAACTGGCGTATATCGTTGATTCCACGGCCGCGCCCGTCGCGTCCGTCTTCATCGGAACGTGGCTCGTCGCCGAAATCAGTTTCATTGACGAGGGCCTCAATGCGCTGACGGGCGAACGACCGCCGTTCCTGGCAGGCATGAATGGTTTCTCCGCCTTCTGGGCCAGCCTCCCCTATCGAACTTATGCATGGCTTTCCCTCGTCCTTGTATTCCTGATCGCCGTCACGCATCGGGATTTCGGCAGCATGCGTACCGCCGAAAATCGCGCGGCCAACGAAGGCAGTTCGCCGGACAGCCCTGCGTCGCAGGATCCCGCTGGCGCACACACTTCTCGGATCGCCGAGGCCCAGCCCACGGCCGAAACCGAAGCCGACGCCAGGAATTGGTGGCTCGGCGCCATCCCCATTTCCGTTATGGTCTTCGGCACCATCGGACTGCTCTTTGCCTCCGGTTGGAATTCGTACACCAGCACCGGCGCGGAGCCATCGTTCGACACGTGGACACATGGCGTGCAATCCCTCGGTGATATCCTCGGCGGCGCCAACTCATCCGACGCCCTGCTCTACGCCGCCCTCGGCGGCACGATCATCGCGTTAATGCTGACGCTTCTGGCTCGCACCTGCACACTCGCCGCAGCCATGGATGGAATGACGGAAGGCATGAAGCG